>JBHIDD010000023.1:0-14426 GCA_046759925.1 Kiloniellaceae bacterium | reverse complement strand
GAATCACACCAAATCGAGCCGCTCAAAGGACTTTTTCAACAAACTCGGCTAAAAGCGAATATTGGCGTGTCAGACCGAAAGCCAATCGCGGCGCCGTTTATGAGTGCACGCCCTAGATCACGCCGCACCGGCGCAGCGCCGCCAGCCTCTCGTGGTCGAGGCCGAGAAGCTCTTGCAGGACCTCGTCGGTGTGCTGGCCCAGCAGCGGGGGGGGATGCGCGTAGGTCGGCGGCGTCGCCGACATCCGGATCGGGCTGGCGATCAGCCGAACCGGCGTGTCGCCGGCCAGGGGATGGCGCATTTCGATCTGCATCTTACGGGATCGGACCTGGGGATCGGCGAATACCCGGTCGATCGTGTTGATCGGGCCGCAGCTCACGTTGCGGGGCTCGAGGCCTTCGAGCCAGTACCGCGACGGATGCCGGGCGAGGACCGGCTCGAGACGTTTCGCGAGTTCGTCGCGGTTGCGCACGCGCGCGTCGTTGCTGCGGAATTTTTCGTCGCCCGCCAGCTCGGGGACGCCGGCGAAGGCACAGAAGCGCTGGAACTGGGCGTCGTTCCCGACCGCCAGGATGATGTCGCCGTCGGCCGTGGCGAAGCTCTGGTAGGGCACGATGTTCGGATGGGCGTTGCCGAGGCGCTCGGGAACCTTTCCGGAGGCGAGATAATTCAACCCCTGGATCGACAGGGTCGCCACCTGCGTGTCCAGCATCCCGATATCGATATACTGTCCCTCCCCCGTCGCCTCGCGATGGCGCAGCGCGGCGACGATCGCGACCGCCGCATACATTCCGGCCATCAGATCCGCGATCGGAACGCCGGCTTTTTGCGGCGCCCCCTCGGGCTGGCCGGTGATGCTCATGAACCCGCCCATGCCCTGGATCAGGACATCGTATCCGGGCAGCGCGGCATAAGGGCCGGTCTGGCCGAAGCCGGTGATCGAACAGTACACCAGGCGCGGAAAGTTCTCTTTCAGTTGCTCATGGGAAAGCCCGTATTTGGCCAGACCGCCGATCCGGAAATTCTCGACCAGGACGTCGCAGTGCGCGATAAGCCGCCGCGCAAGGTCCTGTCCTTCCGGCCTTGTGAGGTCGAGGGCGATCGACCGTTTGTTCCGGTTCGCGCTCAAGAAGTAAGCGCTCTCCCCGGTTTCGTTTCCGGCGTCGTCCTTGAGGAACGGCGGCCCGAATTTGCGCGTGTCGTCCCCGGCGCCCGGCCGCTCGACCTTGATGACGTCGGCGCCCAGGTCGCCGAGAATCTGGGTGCAGGCCGGCCCGGCCAGGATCCGGGTCAAGTCGAACACGCGCAGGCCGTGCAAGGGACCGGTCATCGCTTCGGTTGACCTCGTTCAGTCTCGATTGCGCCTCGGCCGACTTTATAACACCCGACGTCACAACACCCGACGTCACGGTTCTCGTGCCTTCGGCGCCCGCTTGGGACGCATCCTTGCGGCTTCGCCCGACGGCGCGGGCCCGGAAAATCCAAATGACCCGGTCGTTTTCACGTCCCGTATAGGATAGCGGCGCATGCCTCGGCAAGCCGCACCTCGAGGCGCGCCTCCGCATTCCCTCCCCTTCGCCAGGATCGCCGGTCGACCGATCCGCCCGGCCGGTTGTCGCCGGCCCTGCCGGCTGCAACGCACGACATTGTGATCGGGATGGACTCGCGGGTTCCGCGGACCCGCAACACCGGACACAAACTTTCATGCTTCAAGCGTAATAATATGAAAAGAACAACCTGTCCGGCGCGACGCGGATTGAAATATTATTGCGAATCCGGAGCGACCCGGACAGGTGATGCGTCAATTGTCCCCGAAGTGGCGTTCGAGCATTTTCACGAATCCCTATTGAAGGTTCCGCAAATGTTCTTAAATATCTATATGAACCAACCGGGGGATTCTTGATCGCAACTAAGATTTTGCGAGAGCTCCCGGTCTCCATTAGCGGCCCGGTTCGGCCACTGAGAGGGTCAAGATGCCAAGCCTCTCTGGGATCGTGAAGGGTGGTCTCGTCGCGGCTCTCGTCGCTGCGGCACTTACGCTGGGTGCGCCCACGGCGATCGGCCACCCGGTCGTCTGCAGCCCGCGCTACCAGCTGCTGGAACGGCTGAAACTGCGCTACGGGGAACAGCGCACCGCCTTCGGCATCACCTTGGACGGCCGCCTCGTCGAGGTCCTGGCCTCCCCGTCCGGATCCTGGACGATCCTCGTCACCTACCCGGGCGGTCAGACCTGTGTGATGGCGGCCGGTGACGGCTGGCAGCCCATCGCCAGGCCGCCCGACGGTCCGGTTGCCTAGCCCGGCGCGACGTGCGCGATCCCGAGCGGCCCCGGCGCGATCGCGCTTCAGCCCGGCGATTCCAAATCCGCGACCACCGCCGCGAGGAAACGAGCCGCCTCGCCCCCGGTGACCGCCCGGTGGTCGAAGGTGAGCGAGACCGGCAGCGTGCGATGCACCGCGGGCTTGCCCTGCGCCGCGACAACCCGCGGCGCGATCCGGCCGGCGCTCAAGATGGCGACCTGGGGCGGCACCACGACCGGCGCCGCGTAGCGGCCCGCCACGGTGCCGAAATTCGACAGCGTGATCGTCGCGCCACGCAACTCCTCCGGCGGGATCGTGCGCGCCTTGACGTCCGCCTTCATCCGCTCCAAGCCGCGACGGAGATCGGTCCCGCTGCGCCCGGAGATGTCCCGCAGCACCGGCACGAACAGGCCATCCACGGTGTCGACGGCGATGCCGAGATCGATTTTCCCGTGCAGTCGCCGGCCGCCGGCCGGGCTATCGTACCAGGCGTTCAGCGACGGCTCAGCCTGGCAGCCGGCGACGATCGCCCGGATCAGGCGCAACGTGACGTCTTCGCCATCGGGCCAGGCCTCCACGTCGGCATCCTCGACCACGGTCGCCGGGACGACCTCGGCATGGGCCTGGGCCATCCGTTTCGCCATCGCCCGCCGAACGCCGCGCATCAGCTCCAACGGCCCGGCTTCGGCCAGGGCATGCGCGGCCCGCTCGAGGTCCGCGGCGGTGATCGCGCCATCAGGGCCCGAGGGACTGACCACCGCGAGGTCGACGCCGAGGCGCCGGGCCTGGGCGCGCACCGCCGGCGTCGCTTTGACCGCGACGGCAGCACCCGGAGAATCCTCCGTCGGCGCCTCGGCCACGACCTCGTCCGTCGCCTCGAGTTCGCCGACAATGCGCCCCCGGTCGACCTCTTTGGTGTCGGCGAAAGCGACAAGCGGCGCACCGACATTGACGATGTCCCCCGGTTGCCCGAAAAGCCGGTCAATGCGTCCGGCACGCGGCGACGGCACGTCGACCACCGCCTTGTCCGTCTCGACGGACACCAAGGGCTGGTCCGCGACCACGTGATCGCCTTCGCCGACATGCCAAGCGACGATCTCGGCCTCCTGCAAGCCTTCACCAAGGTCCGGTAGATTGAAAGTGGTCATCGCCGTTTCATCCTCGAGAGCGACCCCTTTTCGTTTCGGGCCCTTTAGGAAAATTGGAGGGCGTGTCGACAAGCGGCAAGGATCCGCGCCTCGCTGGGCATATAGCGGCCCTCGAGACGTAACAGCGGCATCACCGTATCGTAGCCGGTCACGCGCTGGACCGGAGCCATAAGCGACAGCAATCCCTGCTCGGCGAGGCGGGCCGCGATCTCGGCCCCGAAGCCGGCCGTATAGGCGGCTTCGTGTACGATCACGCAGCGCCCGGTCTTTTCGACCGATTTGAGGATTGTCCCCATGTCCAGCGGTTTCAGCGTCGCAACGTCGATGACATCCGCCGATACGCCCTCCCCGTCCAACCGATCGGCCGCAGCGAGCGTTTCCTTGACCATCGCGCCCCAAGTGACCAGCGTGAGCTGCTTGCCTTCGCGCAGGGTGAAGCAAACGTCCAATGGCGCCCCCTCACCATCGTCGGCGACCTCCTGTTTTTGGGCCCGGTAAATACGCTTGGGCTCCAGGAAGATCACCGGATCCGGGTCACGGATCGCACTCAGCAAGAGGCCGTAAGCGCGCAGCGGGGAGGAGGGAATCACCACCCGAATGCCCGGAATGTGGGCGAACATGGCCTCCGTGCTTTCGGAATGGTGCTCCGGGGCCCGAATCCCGCCGCCAAACGGCGCGCGGAGGACCATCGGGCAGGACAAGCGTCCCCGCGTTCGATAGCGCAGCCGCGAGGCATGATTCACGATCTGGTCGATGGTGGGATAGATAAATCCCATGAACTGGATCTCGGCGACCGGCCGCAGCCCTCGGGCCGCCATGCCGACCGAGATTCCGGCGATGGCCAGTTCCGCGAGCGGCGTGTCCAGCACCCGCTCGGGCCCGAAGCGCGCGAGCAATCCGTCGGTGGCCCGGAACACGCCGCCATCCACGCCGATGTCTTCGCCAAGGGCGACGACTCTGTCGTCTTCCGCCATGGCGCGAGCAAGCGCCAAGTTCACGGCGCCGACGAGGGTCGTTTCAGCCATGTCGCTTACCCTGGGTCACTTACCCTGGCCGCCGTCCTCCACGATCGCCATCGCCTTCTGCTCGGCAAGGGCGGGCGGCAGCTCGGCATAGAGATAATCGAACATCGCTTCCGGAGCTTGCGGCGGCGTCGCTTCGTAGGCTTGAACCGCGGCCTCGAGGGTCGCGTCGATCTCGTCGATGAGCCGCTCCTCGTTTGCCTTGCTCCACACGCCGGCCTCGACGAGAAACCCCCGTAGACGGGCGATGGGGTCCCTCCGCCATTCGGCGCTGACCGTCTCGGCATCCCGGTAGCGGCCGGCATCATCCGCGGTGGTGTGATCGGACAGGCGATAGGTGAGCGCTTCGATCAGGCTCGGGCCGCCGCCCGCTCGGGCCTTGCCGAGGGCCTGCTCGACCACGTGGCGAACCGCCACGACGTCATTGCCGTCGACCTGCTCACCCTCGATGCCGGCGGCGACGGCCTTGTGGGCCAGTGTCCGTGCGGCGGTCTGGGCATGGCGCGGAACCGATATCGCCCACTGATTGTTGTTGACCACGAAAACCGCTGGAACACGCCACACGCCGGCGATATTGATCGCCTCGTAGAAATCGCCCTTCGAGGTCGCGCCATCGCCCACCACGCAGACCGCGACGCGCGGTTCGTTCAGCAACTTGCTGGCATAGGCCGCACCCGTCGCGTGCAAGGCGTGGCTGGCCACCGGGATGCAGACCGGAAAATCCTGGCGCGCGGCGGCAAAGTCGCTGCCCCGTTCGTCACCGCCCCAATACAGCAACACGTCCTCCGGCGGTACGCCGCGCCAAAGCTGGGCCCCGGCCTCCCGGTAGGTCGGCAGCAAAATATCCTCGGGTTCCATGGCGCTCGCCAGCCCGACGCTCACCGCCTCCTGGCCCAGCGAGGAGGCGTAGGTCCCCATCCGCCCGGTGCGCTGCAACGCCACCGCCTTGGCGTCGAAGCGACGGGTCAGCACCATAGCCCGATAAAGCGGAATCAAGGCGGCGGGATCATTGGCCAACCCCGGTAACGGCCGAACCGGCTTGCCGGAGGCGTCGATGAACTGCGTATAGCCGACCTTCAAGTCGTTCACCGTCAAGTTGTTCAGCGTCAAGTCGTTCACCGTGGCCACACGTCCACCCTCCCAAGCGCGGCCGAATCGGTTCTCCCACCGGCTGCCTCGAATAAATGCCTGCTAGCTTCGTAGACCCGTT
Source organism: Kiloniellaceae bacterium (assembly GCA_046759925.1). Lineage (GTDB taxonomy): Bacteria > Pseudomonadota > Alphaproteobacteria > Kiloniellales > J153 > JBHIDD01. The sequence goes on along the minus strand of JBHIDD010000023.1, from coordinate 8,746 downwards.
GCGGCCTCAAGACCTTAATATTGGGAATCCAACCTTATATTGGGAATCCAACCGATTCGCTTGCGAATTTTCGCACTCCGGGATGGCTTTGGTCGCGACGGCGCGCTTGCCGCCGCTTGCCAAAGCCGATCCGTGCAAAGTTCTCATCGAAGCGAGCCGGCGCCAACCGGCGAACAGTCTTAAACCTTAATTTGGGGAGAGGCACCCGCGATGTGAACGGGCCAGCCGCACCGCCGCGCCCGGGCGATCGGATGTCTTGTTGTGGCGCGCTTGCCCTTCCGGCGCGGTCGAACAAGCCGCGCAGCCTGTGGGAATGCCGCCGAGCGCGGCGCGACCGAAATCGGGTCGAGATTCGCGGAGCCGTGAGTGTGGCATCCTCCGCCGAAGTTGTATAACCTTTCTCGCGACCCGGGCGCGTCCGGAGGTCGACAATCAAAAACGAGAGGGAGCCAGGCATGGGGCAGTATCTACTGATCGAATCGCGCGATCCGTTCGATTCGAACGATGTCGCGAACTTCTACGAGCTCGCATCGGGCCTGGCGAAGGAGGGAAACCAGGTCACGCTCTTCCTGGTCCAGAACGGCGTCCTGCCGGCGCGTCAAAGCTCTCGATCGGCGGCGCTTGCCGATCTCGCGAGTGACGGCGTGGAGGTGCTCGCCGATGCGTTCTCGCTCCAGGAGCGCGGAATTTCCTCGAATCGTCTGGCCTCCGGCGTCAAGCCGGCGGCGTTGGATATCGTCGTCGACCAACTCGCCGACGGCCGCAAGGCCATCTGGCATTAGGGGAGGCAACCATGGCCGACAAAAAGACCCTGACCTTCGCCCTGATGGACCCGCCTTACGAGAACGCGCGCACGACCACGGCGCTCAGGCTGGTCGATATCGCCGCCCGCCGCGGCTACGACATCAACGTCTTTGCCTATGAAGGCGCCGTCTACGTGCCGTTTGCCCTGCAGCAGCCGCATCCCAACCCGGTGCACGGCCACGACGTCGAGGCGGAGGACCACCCGCTGCCGAAGGAATGGGTCGAGGCGTTGATCAAAGAGGCGGCGAAGAACGGCGGCAAGGTGGACTGGGTGAACTGCGGGCTGTGCGTCGACGAGCGCGGCGCCGGGGACTCCGTCGCGGGGGTGCGCCGCGGCACGCCGGGGGACTTCTGGACCATGGCCAGCGAGTCCGACAACACCCTTGTCATCCCGACCAAGTAGGAGGGCAAGCCATGAAAGCGCTCAACATCGTCGAGACGGCCTACCGCGCGACCCTCGAGGAGCAGGACGATACCGTCGTCTGGATCACCCATGCCATGAAGGGCGCCGGCGCGGACCTCGGCGTGCTGTTGCGCGGCAACGCGGTGAACTACGCGGTCAAGGGCCAGGAGGTCTCGGGCCTCAGCTTCGGCGATCGCAAACAAAAGCACGGGCCGCATATCGCCGCCGACGTGGCCGGGCTGATCGGCAAGGGCGTCGAGGTCTACATCGTCAAGGAGGATATCGCCGAGCGCGGGCTCGAGGACGACGAACTGATCGGCGGGCTGAAAACCATTTCGCGCGGCGAGCTCCCCGGGCTGCTCGAAACCTACGACCACGTCTGGCACTGGTAGCCGCGGCCACCGCCGGGGCTCCGGGATCGCCCGCCCCGCCCCGGCGTGGTCCCGGCGTGGCACTGCCCCGCCTTCGTGCCGACAGACTGGCTGGTCTGCGGTAACGGTAATTAAAGGGACGCCATACCTAACTCCGGCGAATTAAGTATGCTGTCCCCGTAATGCGAATTAAGTATCCTGTCACCTTAATTCCCACCGCCGGGATCCGTCCCTCGCCCCGGCGATTGCGGCGCCGATCAGCCCGGTCGATCGCCGTCGTCCGGGGTTGGCCGTTTATCCAGGCGGTGCCCGCGCCAGTCCTGGGCCTCGATGAAAACCCGGGTGATTTCCGGAAACGCCGCCTTGATGCGCCGTTCCAGATCGGAAACCGCGTCCTCGATCTGGCCCGAGGACAGGCCGTCGCGGAAATCGAGGCTCAAGGTCAGAAGCACGTCGCGCGGCCCCATGTGCATGGTGAGGACCTCGTTGATCCGCTCGATGCCGCGGCCGGCGGCGACGATCCGGCGCACGCCGGCCACCACCCGGGGCGCGGCCCCTTCGCCGATCAGCAGGCCCTTGGTCTCGTAGGCCAGGATCGCCGCCGCGGCGGCCAGGATCAGCCCGATCAGGATCGAGGCGAGGCCGTCGAGCGCGGGCCGGTCGAGGGCGTCGGACAGCGCGATGCCGGCGAAGGCGATCAGCAGTCCCAGCAGCGCCGCGCTGTCCTCCATCAGGACCGTGAAGACCGTGGGGTCCTTGCTGACCCGGATGGCGTCCAGATAACCGCGCCGGCCCTTGGTCGTGCGGAACGCCTTGACGGCGATCCACCAGGCGCCGGCCTCGAAGGCCATGGCGAGCGCGAGCACGATGTAGTTCACGTAAGGATGGGCGACCGGTTCCGGATGGGATATCTTGGCCACGCCTTCGTAGACCGAGACCCCGGCGCCCAAGGCGAAAATCAGAATCGCCACCACGAAGGCCCAGAAAAAGACCTCCCGGCCGTAGCCGAAGGGATAGGCCGCATCGGCGGGCCGGGCCGCCCGATGGATCCCGTACAGCATCAGCACTTGGTTGCCGGTATCCACCGTCGAATGGATCGCCTCGCTGAACATGGCGGAGCTGCCGGTAAACCCCGCGGCGAGGAATTTGGTCACCGCGATCAGCGTGTTTCCGGCGAGCGCGGCAATGACGACCTTTTTCGAGCCCCCCGATGCCATTCTTTCGTCCTCCGCGATGGGAACCGGATTTCGCGCGCCGCGCGACCGAAGGCCAACCGCGCCCGCCCGGCGTCTTGGATCGCCCGTTAGCCGGGACAATCTCATGGTGTCATAATCGGCATCCGGCTGGCGGCCAAGACCTTGCAACAGGATGGGGGTCGTGAAACGGGTCCTCGCGTGGAGCCTGGCGGTGCTTTTGGGACTCGCGTTGCTGCTCGGCCTTGGCGCGGGCGGTGGCTATCTCTGGCTGCGCGGCTCCCTGCCCCGGACCGATGGGACCCTGCAGATCGCGGCGCTCAGGGCGCCGGTCGAGGTGCTGCGCGATGCCGACGGGATCGTCACCATCCGCGCCGAAAGCGAACACGATGCCGCCGCGGCGCTGGGCTACGTGCATGCCCAGGACCGGCTCTGGCAGATGGACTTCATGCGCCGCACCGGGGCCGGCCGGCTCTCCGAGGTGATCGGCCCGGCGACTAAGCGCCTGGACCGCTTCATGCGGACCCTGGGCCTGTACCGGGTGGCCGAGGCGAATTTCGCGAACCTCTCGGCGCCGGTCCGCGCCCTGGTCGAGGCCTATGCCGCCGGGGTCAACGCCTTCATCGCCGAGCCGGGCGGGCCCTGGCCTCCGGAATTCTACCTGCTCGGCTACCGCCCGGAACCCTGGCGGCCGGCCGACAGCCTGGTGTGGGGCCGGCAGACGGCCCTGCAGCTCTCCGGCAACTGGTTCGCGGAGGTTCTGCGCGCCCGCCTGGCGCGGCGCCTGAGCCCCGGGCAGGTCGAGTTCCTCTGGCCGGGTTATCCGGGCGATGCGCCGGTTGCGCTCGGTGACCTGGCCGCCGCGCTGGACCTCCGGATGCTGCGCAGCCTCGGCGATCTCTTGCCCTGGGCGCTGGCGCCCAAGGACGCGTCCAACTCCTGGGTCCTGGACGGTGGGCGGACGGCCAGCGGCAAGCCGATCCTGGCGAACGATCCGCACTTGGCGCTGGCGGCGCCCGGCTTCTGGTATCTGGCGCGCATCGAGACGCCGGATTTGACCCTGGCCGGGGGCACCTCGCCCGGCGTGCCCTTCCTGGTGGCCGGCCACAACGGCCACATCGCCTGGGGCCTGACCACGACCCACGGCGACACCCAGGACCTGTTCATCGAACGCGTCGCCGGGGACGACCCGACGCGCTACCTGACCCCCGCGGGACCGGCGCCCTTCGCAACCCGCGAGGAGGTGATCGAGATCCGCGGCGAAGAGGCGCGGCGCGTGGTCGTGCGCCAAACCCGGCACGGCCCGGTGATTTCCGATGCGGTGAGCGTGGCGGCGGAGGCCGCCGGGCGCGGAACCGTGCTGGCGCTCGCCTGGCCGGCGCTTAGGCCCGACGACGGCTCGGCCGAGGCGCTCTATCACATGAATCGGGCGCGCAACTGGGCGGAGTTCCGGGCGGCGCTGAAGCACTTTCACAGCCCGCAGCAGAACATCGTCTACGCCGATACCGGCGGCGCCATCGGCTTTGCCGCCCCGGCGCGGGTTCCGATCCGAAAGCGCGGCAACGGCCGGACCCCGGTGCCGGGCTGGACCGGCGAATACGACTGGACCGGCTTCGTCCCCTTCGACGAACTGCCGATGGCGCTGAGCCCGCCGGCCGGCCGGATCGTCGCCGCCAACAACAAGATCGTGCCGGACGATTACCCTTATCTGATCACCGCCGACTGGCCGGACCCCTATCGCGCCCGGCGCATTCACGAGCTGCTGGATGCCGGGGCCGGCCCGGCGACGCCGGAGGGCTCGCTTGCCATGCAGCAGGACGTTACATCGCTGGCCGTCCGCGAGCTTCTGCCCCTCCTGCTCCAGGGCGAACCGGCGAACCGGCGCGCCCGGCGCGCCCTGGCGATGCTGCGCGCGTGGGACGGGCGCATGGACCGCAACAGCCCGGAGCCGCTGGTCTTCTACGCCTGGATTCGCGAGCTGAACCGAGCCCTCCTGGCCGACGAACTGGGTCCGGACTTCGCCGACTTCCAGCACCCGAAGCTGGACCGGCTGCTGCGCGTGCTGCGCGAGGCTCCGGAGTGGTGCGACGACACCGCGACGTCGGTCAAGGAGGATTGCGCCGCGCAGCTGGCCGCCGCGCTCGATGCGGCGCTCAATGGCCTGGCGCTCCGTTTCCGTCGAAACATCGACCGCCTCCGCTGGGGCGATGCCCATATCGCGCGCTTCGCACACCCGCTGGTCGGCCGGATTCCGCTCTTTGGGACGATTTTCGGCTACGGGGTCGAGGCCGACGGCGGCGATTACACCGTGAACCGCGCCGGCGTCCGCTTCACGGGGCCCGCCGAGCGCCTGTTCGAGGATGTTCACGGCCCTGGCTACCGCGCCGTCTACGACCTCGCCGATCTGGACAATTCGCGCTTCATGATCGCCACCGGCCAGTCGGGCAACCCGCTCTCGCCGCTCTACGGCAACCTCGCGGCCCGCTGGCGCGACGGCGTTTACCTAAAACTGGTCGGCGACGGCAAAGTGCCGGCCCGGCGATTGATGCTCACTCCCGGTCCATCGACCGGCTCGTGACGCTGGAGGGAGGCCAAGTCCATGGGCGTCACCATCGAGGACATCAGGGCCGCCGCGACGCTGCTCGAAGGTCAGGTGATCCGCACGCCTTCGGTGCCCGCGCCGCGGCTCGGCGAGGAGCTGGGCTGCGAGGTCCACCTGAAGCTGGAGAACCAGCAATACACCGGCTCCTTCAAGGACCGCGGCGCGCTTGTCAAGCTGCGGAGCCTCGCGCCCGGGCAAGCCAAGCTCGGCGTGATCGCCATGTCGTCCGGCAATCATGCCCAGGCCGTCGCCTACCACGCCCGGCGGCTCGGCATCCCGGCCACCATCGTGATGCCGGAGTTCGCCCCCTTCGGCAAGGTCGAGCGCACCCGGAACTTCGGCGCCCGCGTGGTCCTGGTCGGCGATACCCTGGATGCCTCCGCGCGCGCCGCCCGCGAGATCGCGGAGAAGGAGGATTTGACCTTCGTGCACCCCTACGACGACCGGAGGATCGTCGCGGGCCAGGGCACCATCGGCCTCGAGATGCTGGAGGACAACCCCGAGCTGGACACCATCGTCGTGCCGATCGGCGGGGGCGGACTCATCTCCGGCATCGCGATCGCGGCCAAATCCTTGAAGCCCGAGCTCGAGATAGTCGGCGTGGAGGCCGCGCTTTTCCCCTCCATGTACCAGGCGCTGCACGATCAGGAACCGACCTCCGGCGGCCAGACGCTGGCCGACGGCATCGCGGTCAAGAACCCCGGCCAGCTTACCCGCGGGATCATCGAGCGGCTGGTCGGGGACCTCCTGCTGGTCGACGAACCGGCGATCGAGGCCGCGATCAATACCCTGGCCGAACGGCAGAATATCGTTGCCGAGGGCGCCGGCGCGGCCGGCGTCGCGGCCCTCATGACGGAGCGGGCGCGCTTTGCCGGGCGCAAGGTGGGCGTGGTCGTCTGCGGCGGCAACATCGACGTGCGCCTCTTGTCCTGGGTGCTCGCCCGCGGCCTGGTGCGCGACGGGCGCATGGTGCGCCTGCGCATCGGGATCGTCGACCGTCCCGGGGTTCTCGCCCAGGTCGCCAAGCTGATCGGCGATACCGGCGGCAACATCATCGAGGTCTACCACCAGCGCCTGTTCCACGACGTCCCCGCCAGGCTGGCCGAGGTGGACGCCGTCATCGAAACGCGCAACGCCACCCACGTGCGGGAGATCGTCGAGAATTTGCGGAACGGCGGCTTCCCGGCGCGCGTGCTCTCGGCCCGCTCCGACGACGCCCGGCCCTGAGCGGCGCCGCGCGCGATCCGATCCGGGACGTCACGGAGGGCTTGCAGGGCGCGGCCCGCCCGGCCACTCTAGTACCCTCGACCTCGAGACGCCCCGCTCATATCGGAAGCGCCGCCCATGTCCGCCTTCCGGAACGTGCTGGAAAGCATCGGGAACACGCCGCTCATCGAGGTCCGGCGCCTCGACACCGGGCCGTGCCGGCTGTTTCTCAAGCTGGAAAACCAGAACCCCGGCGGCTCGATCAAGGACCGCATCGGCAAGTCGATGATCGAGGCCGCCGAGCGCGACGGCACGCTGAAACCCGGCGGGACGATCATCGAGGCGACCGCCGGGAATACCGGCCTCGGCCTGGCGCTGGTCGCGGCGCAGAAGGGCTATCGGCTGATCATCGTGGTGCCCGACAAGATGGCCCAGGAGAAAATCTTCCACCTCAAGGCGCTCGGCGCCGAGGTGTTGCTCACCCGCTCCGACGTCGGCAAGGGCCACCCGGAATACTACCAGGACATGGCCGAGCGGATCGCCGCCGAGACCGGCGGCTTCTACGTCAACCAGTTCGGCAATCCGGCCAATCCGCTGGCCCACGAGACCACCACGGCGCCCGAGATCTGGGCGCAGATGGAGCACGACCTGGACGCCGTGGTCTGCGGCGTCGGCTCCGGCGGCACGATCGCGGGGCTGTCGCGCTACTTCGCCAGGGTCGCCCCCGACGTGGAACTGATCCTGGCCGATCCGGAAGGCTCGGTGCTCGCCGACTACGTCCGCACCGGCGAGCTCGGCGCCGAGGTCGGGTCCTGGCTGGTCGAGGGCATCGGCGAGGACTTCCTCCCCCCCGTCGCCGACCTGTCGCGGGTCAAGCTGGCCTATACCATCACGGACGCCGAATCCTTCGCGGTGGCGCGCGAAGTCCTGGCCAAGGAAGGGATCCTCGCCGGCTCCTCCTCGGGCACCCTGATCGCCGCCGCCCTGCGCTACTGCCGGGAACAGGATACGCCCAAGCGGGTCGTCACCTTCGTCTGCGACAGCGGCAACAAGTACCTGTCCAAGATGTACAACGAGTTCTGGATGCTCGATCAGGGCTTCATCGAGCGCGAGAAGCGCGGGGACCTGAGCGACCTGATCTCGCGCCGCCACGCGGAGCACGCAACGGTTACGGTTTCGCCCGAGGATACCCTGCTCACCGCGTACGGGCGCATGAAGCTTTACGACATCTCCCAGCTTCCCGTGCTCGGCGAGTCGGAAAGGGCGGTCGGCATCATCGACGAAAGCGACATCCTGATGGCGGTGATCCGCGACGAGGAACGCTTCAAGGAGCCGGTCAAAAACGCCATGAGCTCGAAGCTCGAGACCATCCAGGTCGACCGGCCGATCGACGATCTGCTGGCGATCTTCGACAAGGGCTTTGTCGCGATCGTGCTCGACGGCGAGAAGTTCCTCGGCCTCATCACCCGGATCGACCTGCTCAATCACCTGCGGCGTAGGATGAGGTAGCCGAGGGATCCTCATCCTTCGACAGGCTCAGGATGAGGCTGGACTACCGCTCTCCTCATGCTGAGCTTGTCGAAGCATGAGCTTGTGGAAAGATGAGCCCATAGCCCATCGGGCGGAACAGCAAAGCGCATTCCGCCGGATGAACCGGTCGGCCATGATCCGGACGGGCGAGCGATGGGGAGGATGAAACCATGCGGCGCAATACGCTCACGCTATTCCGCCCTACGCGCGCTATTGACCTTCGGACGGTGCATTCTTTGAATCGCGCCAGCCGAACGACATCGCGTGCCCGTAATACCAAATCCTGTTGACGGAGACTCATTTGAGGGGTTGCCCGGCTCGGAGATGATGTGATTCACCATGGCAAACGGATGGAGGTTTGCCATGGCAGCGGCGGTTCGGCTGCGAGAGGACTTTGACGGGCCATCACTTCGCGGATTGGCCAAGCGAGCGCGGGACGCCGCTCAGCTTCGGCGTCTATTGGTTCTTGCCGAGATCTATGACGGTGGGTCGCGCGGTGAGGCGGCGCGGGCCGGGGCGCGCGGTTCGGGGTCAGGTCTTGCAATCCGACATCTGCTTGGATACCGTTCGGACATGGCACGGCCCCTGAGAATCGAGTTCCCTGGCGCACTCTATCATCTCACGGCCCGGGGCAATG
>JBHIDD010000022.1:0-14436 GCA_046759925.1 Kiloniellaceae bacterium | reverse complement strand
CGACCTCCATGCGCATGCGGCTGGCCGCCTCGTCGATCAGGTCGATCGCCTTGTCCGGCAGGAAGCGGTCGGTGATGTAACGGTTGCCGAGCGTCGCCGCGGCGATGAGCGCCCCGTCGGTGATGCGCACGCCGTGGTGCAGCTCGTACTTCTCCTTGAGGCCGCGCAGGATGGAGACGGTCTCCGCCACGCTCGGCTCGGCGACGAAGACCGACTGGAAGCGGCGGGCGAGCGCGGCGTCCTTCTCGATGTGCTCGCGGTATTCGTCGAGCGTCGTGGCGCCGACGCAGTGCAGGTCGCCGCGGGCCAGCGCCGGCTTCAGCATGTTGGAGGCGTCGATCGCGCCTTCCGCCTTGCCGGCGCCGACCAGGGTGTGCAGTTCGTCGATGAAGACGATGATCTCGCCCCCGGCCGCGGCGATCTCCTGGAGCACCGCCTTCAGGCGCTCCTCGAATTCGCCGCGGAACTTGGCCCCGGCGACCATGGCGCCCAAGTCCAGTGCCATCAGCCGCCGCTCCTTCAGCGTCTCCGGCACATCGCCGTTGACGATGCGCTGGGCCAGGCCCTCGACGATCGCGGTCTTGCCCACGCCCGGCTCGCCGATCAGCACCGGATTGTTCTTGGTCCGCCGCGAGAGCACCTGAATGGTGCGGCGGATTTCCTCGTCCCGCCCGATGACCGGGTCCAGCTTGCCCTCGCGCGCCTCGGCGGTCAGGTCCCGGGCGTACCTCTTGAGCGCGTCATAGCTGTCCTCGGCGGTGGCGCTTTCCGCCTTGCGGCCCTTGCGCAGGTCCTCGATTGCCGCATTGAGGCCCTGCGGCGTCACGCCGGCCCCGGTAAGCGCCTTGCCCGCCGGGGTTTGGCTCGCCAGGGCCAGCGCGAGCAGCAGGCGCTCCGCGGTGACGAAGCTGTCGCCGGCCTTTTCGGCCAGTTTTTCCGCCTGCTCGAAGACGCGCGCCAGATCGGCGCCCAGATAGGCCTGGCCGGCGCCCGGGCCCTCGACCTTGGGCAGCCTGGCGAGCGCGGCATCGACCGCGTCCAGGGCGCGGGCCGGCGCGCCGCCGGCCGCGCGGATCAGGTTGGCCGCCAGGCCCTCGCTGTCGTCGAGCAGAACTTTCAGAAGGTGCTCAGGGGTGAGCTGCTGGTGATTGCCGCGCAGCGCCAGGCCCTGAGCCGCTTGGATGAAGCCGCGCGAACGCTCGCTGTATTTCTCGAATTCCATTTATCCAGCCCTCCTCGTCCACACCCGCGCTCACGCAGCCTGCGGTCGACGATGCCAATGTTAGGTCTCGTCCCCCGCGCCCGAATCTAGCGGCACGCGATGAACGAGACGTTGATCCGTCTCACCCGCCCCTCGATATGGGATGTGGCCGAAACGACACAAGGGGCCCGGCCGCGGTTGACAGGGCACGGCGCGGCGGGCTTTGCTTGCCCACTTTTCGAATCTCCGGGGGGCCATGACCGCCACCGTCGTCGACATCTGCCGCTACCCGGTCAAGGGCCTGAACGCCGAGCACCTGGAGCGGGTGCGGCTTGTGCCCGGCGAAGGCCTGCCGCACGACCGGCGTTTCGCCATCGCCCACGGCTCGACCCGCTTCGACGCCGAGCGCCCGCAGTGGCTGCCCAAGACCAGCTTCCTGATGCTGATGCGCGACGAGAAGCTGGCCCAGCTCCGCGCCGAATTCGACGCGCAAAGCGGCACCCTCACCATCAGCCGCGCCGGCAAGCCGGTGGTCCGCGCCAAGGCGACCGAGGCCCTGGGCCGGACGCTGATCAGCCAGTTCTTCGCCGGCTTCATGGGCGGTTCCAGCCGCGGCGCCCCGAAGCTGCTGGAGGCGCGGGGCCACACGTTCTGCGACAGCCGGGACAGGGTCGTCTCGCTCATTAATCTGGCGAGCCTGCGCGACCTCGAGCGGGTCGTGCGGCGGCGCGTACACCCCCTGCGCTTCCGGGCCAATTTCTACCTGGAGGATGCGGCGGCCTGGGCCGAGCTCGACTGGAGCGGCAAGGAAATCGGCCTGGGCGGCGCCCGGTTGCGGGTCGCCGGTCCGATCGACCGCTGCGCGGCGACCAACGTGAACCCCGACACGGCAGAGCGGGACATGAACATTCCGCTCACCCTGCAGCGCGGCTTCGGTCACGTGAACATGGGACTCTACGCCCAGGTCGTGGCCGGCGGCGAGGTGGTCAAAGGCGATAGCCTGTCCGCCCCGGCGTGACCCGCCGCCACCCGGGACCGACGGTCTAGGTTATACCGGAAAACGGCGTCCCGCTTGCCCGCGGGGGATCAGGCGCCGGCCGGTTCGTTGCCGGCGACCTCCTCGGCGGACTCCTCGTCGGCGTCCGGTTCCGCCGCCGCGGCCGGCTTCGGCCCGGGCCTCTCCGGGGCCTGGAGTTCGACGCCCGCGCCCGGCGCTTTGGCGGCCTTGGCCGGCTCTTGGGCGTTGAGCGGGGCCTGCTCGGCCGGCGGGGCGGCCGCCGCGGTGTTCTCCGCAGGCTGTAGCGCGGCGCGGCCATTGCCGCCAGGGCGGCGGTCTTGGCCGTAGCCGTTCGGCCGCGGATCGGTGCTGTCGTTGAGGATTCGGAAGTAATGCTCGGCGTGCTGGTAATAGGTCTCCGCCGAGACCCGGTCACCCGACGACAGGGCATCCCGGGCCAGCGCCACATACTTCTCGTAGACCTGATGGGCGTTGCCGCGAATCCGGCCCTCAGGCCCGTTGCTGTCGTAGTTGGTCGACCGCGGTGATCCGCCGTGCTGCCTGCGATTCGGGCGGCCGCGCGGCCGCCGTCCCATTGGTCCCTGTCTCATCAATCACTTACCGCTGACTGGACTATCGACACTCGCATCTTTTCATAGATCGCCACATGGGCGATCGCGCGAGCCATTCGCCACGGACACATTCTCGGGGGTCGTGGAGCGTCCACCTGGGACGCGAGAGCCTTACGCTCAATATCCCCAACTTAGTGGCGATTTCCCCGCTTTCCAACTACTTTTTTGTCCCGTCGCCGCGATCCGGCGCAGTGGTGGCCATCAGGCAACGCTCGACCCCGCCAAGGTCCTGGATTCGGCCGAGCGACTGCAGACCGGCCTCCGGCAGCAGGGCCGCCACGGAATCCGCCTGGCCGCTGCCCAACTCCAGTGCGATCAGCCCGCCCGGTGCCAAGAGGCGGCCTGCCTGCGGCACGACCGCCCGGTAGGCCTCGAGCCCGTCCGGACCGGCGGAAAGCGCCAGCCGAGGGTCATAGCGCGCCACTTCGGGCCCGAGCGCCCCGATGGCCGACTGTTTTATATATGGCGGATTACTAATAATTACTTGCCAAGCTCCGGCAAGGCCGTCGCCCCAGTCTCGGCGTTCGAAGCGGGTCCGCCCGGCCAGGCCCAGGGCCGCCGCGTTCTCGCGCGCGACGCCGAGCGCGGCTTCGCTCACGTCCACGCCGAGCCCGCGCGCCTTCGGCAGCTCCGAGAGGAGCGCGAGCAGGAGGCAGCCGCTGCCCGTACCGAGATCGAGAATCTCGAGCGGGGCCTGCCGGTCGCGGGTCCGGTCGAGCACCGCTTGAACAAGGGTTTCGCTGTCCGGCCGGGGATCCAGCGTATCCGCCGTGATCTTGAAGCTGAGGCTCCAGAATTCGCGTCGCCCCAGGATGCGCGAGACCGGTTCCCGCCGGGCCCGGCGGGCGATCAGGGCCTCGACGCGGCCCAGTTCCGCAGCCTCGAGCGGCCGTTCGGGCCGGCCGATGACCAGTTCCGGCCCGGCGCCGAGGGCCGCGGCCAGGAGCAGCCGGGCGTCCCGGCGGGCGCCCTCGATGCCCGCGGCGCTGAGCCGCGCGGTCGCCGCATCGAGCACCGCGGCCAGGCGCGGCGGCGTTCCGTCCACCTCGATTGACGAGACCCCGGCCACCGGCGCCTCGCTCATCGTATCGCCGCCAATCGGGCGACCTGATCCTCGGCGATCAGGGCCTCGATGACCTCATCCAGCGCCTCGCCCAGAAGGACCTTGTCCAGCTTGTAGAGGGTCAGGTTGATCCGGTGGTCGGTGACCCGACCTTGCGGGAAATTGTAGGTGCGGATCCGTTCGGAGCGGTCGCCGGTGCCCACCTGGCTCTTGCGCTGGGCAGCCAGTTCCGCGTCCTTTTGTTGGCGCTCACGGTCGTAGAGCCGGGCGCGCAGGACCTTCATCGCCTTGGCCTTGTTCTTGTGCTGGGACTTCTCGTCCTGGCACTGCACCACGATGCCGCTCGGTAGATGGGTGATGCGCACCGCGCTGTCGGTGGTGTTGACGTGCTGGCCGCCGGCGCCCTGGGCGCGATAGGTGTCGATTCTAAGATCGTTGTCGTCGATCCGGACGTCGACCTCCTCCGCCTCGGGCAGGACCGCAACGGTTGCCGCCGAGGTGTGGATACGCCCGCCGGATTCGGTCACCGGCACGCGCTGCACCCGGTGCACGCCGGATTCGAACTTGAGCCGCGCGAAAACGCCCTTGCCGGAGATCGAGGCGCCGGCCTCCTTGCAGCCCCCGATGCCGGTATCCGAATAGTCCAGGACCTCGAACCGCCAGCCGTGGGCCTCGGCGTAGCGCCGGTACATGCGGAACAGCTCGGCGGCGAAGAGCGCCGCCTCCTCGCCGCCCGTGCCCGCGCGGACCTCGAGAATCGCATTGCGCGCATCCGCCTCGTCCTTGGGCAGCAGCAGCACCTTGACCGTGTGCTCGAGCCCGGGGATCCGCTCCTTGAGCGTCCGCAACTCCGCCTCGGCCAGGGCGCGCATCTCGGGTTCGGTCTCGGAATCGGCGATCAGCTCCGCGAGGTCGCCCATCTCCGCCTGCGCCTTGCGCAGTTCGGTGATGCGTTCCACCACCGGCGTCAGGTCGGAATACTCCGTCAGCATCCGGGCGTACGCGGCGGAGCCGGGCTCCGGGTGGCCGGCCACCCGGTCACGCAGCGCGTCGTAGTGACCCAAAACGCGGTCCAGCTTGTCCTCCAGACTCACCCGTCGTCCTCCTCGCCGGCGTCGCAGGTCCCTCGCGTTTCCGGGCCCTGCCCACCGTCGTTCAGGCGGAACAGGCGCAACGCGGTCTCCGCCAGTGCCGCCCGCGCCGCGGGATTTCGCTCCGCGGGTTGGGCCGCGGCCTCGCGCAGGACCTCGGAGGGGTCGTGCAGCAGCCGGTTGACCAGCAGGCGGGTCGCCGCCGCGGCCCCCATCCTGCCCTCGGCCAACACCTGCTCGCGGACCGCCTCGAAGTGGCGCCTGAGCGCCGCCACGGCCGGCGCCGCGGCCCGCTCGGCCCGCCGGCGCAGGAAGCCGGCCAGCTCCTCGCCCAGGATCCGCCAGGCCGCCTCGGTCGCGGCCTCGCGGGTCGCCTTGCCCCGGAGCGCGACCCGTTCCAGATCCTCCAGGTCGTAGACGAAGGTCCCGTCGAGCCGGCCGACCGCCGGATCCACGTCTCCGGGTACGGCGGCATCGATTAAGAATATTGCCTCGCGGCGGCGGCGCTTCAATGCGGCCTCGGCGACAGGCGCGGTCACGCTGTAGCGCCCGGAGCCCACGGCGGCTACCACGATATCCGCCCCGGCGAGCGCCTCGGCCAGCTCCTCCCAAGGCCGGAAATGGCAGCCCAGCCGATGCGCCGCGGTCGCGGCCCGCTCCACGGAGCCGTGCACCACCACCAAGTCCTTGAGGCCGGCATCCTGCAGCTCCGCGGCCATGAACTCGGCCATCTCGCCGAGACCGATCAAGAGGCCGCGGCGGCGGCTCAAGTCGCCGTGCACGTCGCGGGCGACCTGCACCGCCGCGGCGGCGATCGAGACCGGCTGCTCGGCCACCGGGGTCTCGCCGCGCACCCGCTTGGCCGCCGCGTAGGCGGCCTGCAGCACCGATTCGAGGGTCGGTCCCATCAGGCGCGCCTCGGCGGCCAGACGGTGGCTCTCCTTGACCTGCCCCAGGATCTGGGGTTCGCCGATCATCTGGCTGTCCAGCGAGGCCGCCACGGCGAAGACGTGGCGCAGCGCCTCGACGCCCTGGTGCCGGAAGCTGTGCCCGCCGAGTTCGGCGGCATCGGTCCGGGCCGCGCGGGCGAGCAGCCCGAGCAGCACTTCGGCCGCGGCGGCGGGGTCGTCGTCGACGGCGACCAACTCGAGCCGCTCGCAAGTCGACAGGACCATGGCCTCGGACAGGCCGGCGGCGCGAATCCGGTCGAGCAGCCTGCGCGGATCGGGTTCCGCGGCGAACAGCCGGTCGCGCAGGGCCGCCGTCGCCGAGCGATGGTTGACGCCGACCACCAGGAGATGGCCGGCCGGGTCCTTGGCCGCCGCGGCCATGGCCGGGGGCTACCGGAAGCGGGCGAGGCGTTCGGTCAGGGCATCCAGGGAAACGAGTTCCTGTTCGCCCGACTCGAGATCGCGAACCGTGGCGGCGTTCTGCGCGAGCTCGTCCTCGCCCAACAGCACGGCGGCGCGGGCGGCCAGCTTGTTGGCATGCCTCATCCGTTTACGCAGACTGCCGGAGAACCCGAGCTCGACGGTGAACCCGGCGCGCCGCAGCTGTCGCGTCACTTCGAGCGCCTTGCGCTCCTGGGCCTCACGGTCGTCGACAGGCACGACCACGATGGGGCGGGCCTGGTCCTTCGGCGCCTCGATCAACATGGCGAGGCGCTCGACACCGGCCGCCCAGCCGGTCGCCGGGGTGTCCGGACCGCCCATACCGCCGCCCATGCTCTTGACCAGGCCGTCATAACGGCCGCCGGCGAGCACGGCGCCCTGGGCGCCGAGTTCGGTGGTGGTGAATTCGAAGGCGGTATGGCAGTAATAGTCCAGCCCCCGCACCAGGCGCGGGTTCACGTGGTAGGCGACGCCGACGGCTTCCAAACCCTGGCACACCTTGTCGAAAAATTTCCGCGATTCTTGGTTGAGGCTGTCCATTAACAAAGGCGCCCTGGCGACCACCGCCTGATCGCCTTTGTCCTTGGAATCGAAAATCCGCAAGGGGTTGCGCTTCAGCCGAACCAGACTTTCGGCGGACAGTCGGTCCCGGTGCTTGCCGAGGTAGTCAACAAGTCTTTTCCGGTAGGCGGCGCGGCTTGCGAAGTCGCCGAGAGTATTGAGCTCTAAAGTCACCCTGTCCTTTAGACCCAACGCCTCGAGGATGTGCGCGGCGAGGGCAATGACCTCAACGTCACCCAGGGGTTGCCGAACGCCCAGGAGTTCCACATCGATCTGGTGAAACTGCCGCAGCCGACCCTTCTGTGGCCGCTCGTAGCGGAACATGGGGCCGCAGCAGAAAAATTTGAGCGGTAGGTGCCGGGCGCGGAAGTTGGACATGAAGGCGCGGGCCACGCCCGCTGTGTACTCCGGACGCAAGGTGATGCTCTCGCCGCCCTTGTCCTGAAAGGTATACATCTCCTTGGTCACGATATCCGAGGTCGCCCCAAGGCTGCGGGCGAAAACCTCTGTGAGCTCGAAGATCGGTGTGGCGATCTCGGCGTAGCCGTAACGGGCGGCCATTTCCCGGGCCACCTCTTGCACCGCCCGGTGGCGGCGCATTTCCTCGGGCAATATGTCGCGGGTGCCGCGGACCGGCTGCAGCGCGGACAACGCCGTTCTCCGAGTTGGGCTAGGACCAAGCGGCGGATGGTTGCGGTTCGGCGTCCGCCTGCCCGGCGGCCGCCGCGGCCCGTTTTTCGGCCGCCTCGATCTCGGCCGCCCTCTGTTCAACCAGTTCGACCAGATGGTCGACGATGTCCTGATCCTTGAGCCGGTGGTCGGGCAGGCCGTTGATATAGACCTGGTGCGTGCCGTTGCCGCCGCCGGTAAAGCCGATATCGGTCTCGCGCGCCTCGCCCGGGCCGTTCACCACACAGCCGATCACCGACACGGTCATCGGCGTGGTGATGTGGGCAAGCCGTTCCTCCAGCACCTCCACCGTCTTGATCACCTCGAACTGCTGGCGCGCGCAGGACGGACACGCGATCACGTTGACGCCCCGGTGCCGCAGGTTGAGGGCCTTGAGCAGGTCGAAGCCGACCTTGACCTCCTCGACCGGATCGGCGGAGAGCGAAACCCTGAGCGTATCCCCGATTCCCGCCCAGAGCAGCGCGCCCAGGCCGATCGACGATTTTATGGTTCCGGTCCGGCTTCCGCCCGCCTCGGTGATGCCGATGTGGAGCGGATAATCGCAGGCCCCGGCCAGGCCCTGATAGGCGGCCACCGCAAGGAACACGTCGGACGCCTTGCACGAGATCTTGAACTCGAAAAAGTCCTGGTCCTCGAGAATCTTGGCGTGATTGAGCGCGCTTTCGACCATGGCCTCGGGGCAGGGCTCGGCGTACTTTTCGAGCAGGTCGCGCTCGAGCGAACCGGCGTTCACCCCGATCCGCATGGCGCAGCCGTGGTCCTTGGCCGCCTGCACCACGGCGCGGACCCGTTCCCGCGAACCGATGTTGCCCGGATTGATGCGCAGGCAGGCGGCCCCCGCCTGCGCCGCCTCGATGGCCCGCTTGTAGTGGAAGTGGATGTCGGCCACGATCGGCACGGTCACTTCCGGTATGATCCTGTTCAGTGCCGCGGTCGAGCCCTCGTCCGGGCAGGAGACGCGGACGATATCGGCCCCGGCCATCTCCAGCTCGCGGACCTGCCGGATCGTGGCCTGGACGTCCGTGGTCAGCGTGTTGGTCATCGATTGGACGCTGATCGGCGCATCGCCGCCGACGGCCACCTTGCCGACGCGGATCTGGCGGGATTTGCGTCGGTAAATGTCGCGATAGGGCCGGACGCTCATCGCTACGACCTCAACCTCGATCTTCCTCTCGGGCATGATCGATCCGCGGCCCCGCAGGGAACGCGGCCGCCCAGGCGAACATGCGCCCTCTGGGCCAAAAACTCAAGGCCAGCTCTTGAGGTCTGTCCGCGACGTGCGTCGCGGCCGCGCGCGGTTGCGAGGATCGCCGCTAGGCCGCCGGCAAGCGGCTCAGCGCGGCGCGGCGGTGCCGTTGCGCAGGCGCACCGGATCGAGTGCGATGTGGCGGCGGACGGTGCCCACCGGGCCGACCGGCGGCACCGTGATGCCGTCGACCTCGATCTCGATGCCGCCCGCGTTCCCGGTCAGCAGGGTCAAGCCCTCCTGGTTCGGTACGAAATAGACGTCCCCGGGGCGCAGCACGCGGGTGAGCAGCAGGGCGTCCTGGCTGTCACGGACCTGGACCCAGCTATCCTGGACCGCGCGCAGGATAATGCGGGTATTCTCGGTGCGTTCGCCATAGACCCGCGGCGAGCCGGTATCGGGAATGACGACGGTTTGCGGCCTCGTCGGCACCGCCGGAATGACGAGGGTATAGTCCGGCATCCAGCTCGGGGTCGACGCGCGGGTGCCGGTCGGCGAATCCGGGGGCGCGGCGGCCGGTGGATCGGCCGTCGCCGTCTGAGCGGGGCCTGACGCGCCCGCCGTTTCCGCGGAATCCGTGGTCCGCGTGGCACCGGACGCGGTCGAGGGCTGCGGTGCGGCGGGCCGTGCCGTGCTCTGCGCCGTTGCCGGCCGCGGCGCCGCGGGGGGCACCGGGGTTTCCCCGGTTTCGACCGCGGCGCCCGGCGGCGCCTGGTCCGGCGCCATGTCGCTCGGGGAGAGCGTCGACCCCGGTTCGGACTGGACCGGCGGTTCGCCGGCGCTGGCATCCTCGGCCGCGGCGACGTGGCTCTCCGTTTCCGCCGCTCCGGCCGAGGCCGCGCGGTCGTCGCCGGCAGGCACTTCGGCCGTGACCGCCGCGTTCTCAGGCACCTCGGCCGTGACCGCCTCGTTGTCGACGCCCGGCGCCTCGTCGTCGGTAAGCAACGCCTGCAGCCGTTCCGGCAGCGGCGGGATCAAATCGGCGATGCTCTTGCCCTGGTTGGAGAGGTAAAACCAGCCGCCGTAGGCCAGCCCCAAGAGCAGTACGGAAATCAGAATGATCGCCCCGCCCGGCACCTTCCCCTCGGTCACGGGCTCGGGGAAGATGAGTTCGGGCTTCTTTTCCACGCCTTCGGTTTCTTCCTTGAATCGTTCGACGATCTCGCTGCCGTCGAGGCCGAGGAAATCGGCGTAGCTGCGCAGGAAACCGACCGCATAGGTGGTGCCCGGGAGCTCATCGAAACGGCCCGATTCGATCGCCTCGAGATAGAAATACCGAATGCGCAATATCTGGGCGACCGTGCGAAGGTCCTGACCGTAGTCCTCGCGGGCATACCGCAGGATGGTGGAAACGCTCTCGCGGGGCGCGGCAAGCCCTTCGCCGAGTCGCGGCGTCGGATCGGCCTGTTCTCTTCTCTGCGTTACTGCCAAGGGTTGCTACCGTGTCGGGCCACTTCGTCCCTCTCATGGGCCGGCAGGGCGCCAGAAAGCGCCGTCATCGGAACTCGAGTCCCGAACCGGGCCGTAGCACCGCCCGGTCGGGCATAGGCAGCCGCTGGAAATCGACTCGAAACAATCCCGGTTACCGCTCTATTTACCATTACGGATGTTACCAGTCATTTAACAAATGCCCGCCTCTGGCGGTAAATGGAGGACTGGCCGATTCGGCTTCGGGGCGGGCGTGCCGGCCATGCGCGCCCGTTTCGGCCAAGCAGGACTGGGCGGCGCTCCGCCGCCCAACCCCGTCGCCGACAGCCCTTTCCGGGACCCCGATCCAGGCCCGGTTCGGCACCGGCGCCGCGGCCGGACTCCGGCTCAGGCCCGGTCCAGGCCGTAGGCGCTGTGCAGGCTGCGTAACGCCAGCTCGGTGTATTCCTCGGCGATCAGGACGCTGACCTTGATCTCCGAGGTCGAGATCACCTGAATGTTGATCCCCTTTTCGGCGAGGGTCTTGAACATGCTCTGGGCCACCCCGGCATGCGAGCGCATCCCGACCCCGATGACCGAGACCTTCACCACGTTCGAATCCGCGATCAAATCGCCGTAGCCCAGGGTCTGGCTCAGGTCCTCCAGCACCTTGACCGCCCGGTTCAGGTCGGCCTCCGTGACGGTAAAGGTGAGCCCCGTCCTCTCGCTGCCGAGCGAGACGTTCTGGACGATCATGTCCACGTTGATCGCCGCATCGGCGAGCGGCCCGAAGATGCTGGCGGCCGCCCCCGGGCGATCGGGCACGCTGGTCAGGGTGATCTTGGCCTCGTCCCGGCTGTAAGTAATTCCACTGACGACTGCTTTTTCCACGATTTCGTCCTCGTCCACGACAAGCGTGCCGGCTCCCTCCGCGAAGCTGGAGAGCACCTGCAGGCGGACTCTTTGCTTCATGGCCATTTCGACCGAGCGGGTCTGCAGGATCCGCGCGCCCTGCGAGGCCATTTCGAGCATCTCCTCGTAGGTGATTTTATCGAGCTTCCGGGCCCTGGCAACGATCCGCGGGTCCGAGGTGTAGACCCCGTCGACATCGGTGTAGATATCGCAGCGCTCGGCCCCCAGGGCGGCGGCGAGCGCCACCGCGGAGATATCCGAGCCGCCGCGGCCCAGCGTGGTGACGCGGTCCTGCGGGTCGATACCCTGGAACCCGGCGACCACCGCGACCTGCCGTTCGGCGAAGCGACGCTGGATGTCCCGGACGTCGATCGACTCGATCCGGGCATTGCCGTGCGCCTCGTCGGTGCGGATCGGAATCTGCCAACCCAGCCAGGAACGCGCCGACACGCCGAGGTCCTGCAGTGCGATGGCGAGCAAGCCCGCGGACACTTGCTCGCCGGAGGAGACCACGACATCGTACTCGCGCAGATCGAAAAGACCCGCGGCCTGATCGGCATAGTCCACGAGCTGATTGGTGACTCCGGCCATGGCGGAGACGATGACCGCCACGTCGTAGCCCTGATCGACCTCCGCCTTGACCCGCTGCGCGGCGTTTCGGATGTGCCCCACATCGACCACGGAGGTACCGCCGAACTTCATCACGATTCGGGCCATTGGCATGCCACCTTGCGTGAGTCATGCTTGCGGATCAAGGTTCAGGGGCGAGCCCCGGCTGCCCGGGCGGCGGCTATGCATACTCTTATCCGGGCGGCGGAAGCAAGCGCGCCGCCCGAAATCGGCGGGAGACCCGTACCATGGCGAAAGCCGCCGCCAAGACTGCCAAGGCCAAGAGCGCCAGCGTCGATCCGGCCGAGGTCGCGAAGTTTTCCGCCATGGCCGAGGATTGGTGGGACCCCGCGGGGAAGTTCCGGCCGCTGCACAAGCTCAACCCGGCCCGGCTGCGTTTCATCCGGGATCGGATCGCCGCGCGGCACCAACGCGATCCCCTGGCCGACGGGCCCTTGGCGGGCGTAACCATCCTCGATATCGGCTGCGGCGGCGGCCTGCTCTCGGAGCCGCTCGCGCGCCTCGGCGCCCGCATGACCGGGATCGACGCCTCGGAGCGGAACATCGGCATCGCCCGGTTGCACGCCGCCGACAGCGGCCTCGAGATCGACTATCGGCACACGACCGCCGAGACGCTGGCGGCGGAGGGCGAGAGCTTCGACGTGGTGCTCAACATGGAGGTGGTGGAACACGTGGCCGATGTGGCCTCCTTCATGGAAGCAAGCGCGTCCTTGGTGAAGCCGGGCGGCGCGATGATTGTCGCCACCCTGAACAGGACGCCCAAGGCCTTCCTGCTGGCGGTCGTCGGCGCCGAATACCTGCTGCGCTGGCTGCCGCGCGGCACCCACGATTGGCGCAGGTTCCTGCGCCCCTCGGAACTGGCCGCCGCGATGCGACCGCAGGGCCTGGAGATCGAGGAGATCACCGGCGTCGTGTACAATCCGCTGACCGATTCCTGGCGGCTTAGCCGCGACCTCGACGTCAATTACATGATTCTTGCGGTCAAAGCGTGAGCCGGACGCGATAGCCACCGTCACAAATCTTGTGACGTTGGCGCCCGCTCGGGACGCCCGCCGGAGGCTTCGCCGCAGGCGCGGCTTCGGGACGTCAATCCGACTGAATTCGTCGTGACGTCCCGAATGATCAGCGGGCCGCCTGCCTGAAATGGCCTGCCTCGCGGAGTCGCGTTTCTTAAGAATCCTGCCGCGCGGGCCAGGGGATGCGCCCGAAGGGAACGCCTTCGTCGTGCAGGGCCGCGGCCTCCTCGTCCGAGGTCTCGCCGTAGATGCTGTGCGGATCGGTCTCGCCGTAGTGGATCCGCCGCGCCTCTTCGGCGAACTCGCCGCCCACGTAGTCGAAGTTCTCCTCGACCTTGCGCCGCAGTTCCCGCATGGCGCGCATGACCTTCCCCGCCTGGGCGGTCTCGGCCGCGGTCTCGGCCTTGTCCCGGCTATCCCCCGTGGCCAGGCGCGGGGCCATGGGCGCCTTTTCGACGGTCCTCGAGCCGCAGGTCGGGCAGGCGACCGTGCCCGCCTCGGCCTGTTCCTCATAGGCGGCGCTGGCCCGGAACCAGGCCTCGAAGACGTGGCCCTTTCGGCATCTGAGGTCGTAAACGATCATCGGCGTTCCATGGCCGCCTCGCCGGCGCTATCTATAGCGATAAAGGCACGATATTCTAGCAAAAAATGACCCCGGACATGCGCGCGGGCAAGCGGTGATTTTGCGCGCTCGGCCAAACGGTTAACCGGACGGCCGATGCGGGGGCGTTAAACCGGCCGGAATGACCGGGGATGACCGACGCGAAGAGTCAGCCAGTCCAGGAGCCCGGCGCGGCCCATCGCGCGGTCAAGCAGGCCTCGGCCTGGGTCGCCCGCTTTGCCGGGCTGGTTCCGGCGCAGGGCCAGGTGCTGGATCTGGCCTGCGGCGGCGGGCGTCACAGCCGCCTGTTCCTGGCCCGCGGCCATCCGGTCACCGCCGTCGATATCGACCTTTCCGGGATCGCCGACCTGGCCGGCCATCCCCGGCTCGAGACCCTGGAGGTCGACCTGGAGGACGGCCGGGCCTTCCCGCTCGCCGGCCGCCGTTTCGCCGGGGTGGTGGTCACCAATTACCTGTACCGGCCGTTGGTGGCCGACCTGGTCGCGGCCGTGGCGCCCGGCGGGGTGCTGATCTACGAGACCTTCGCCCGCGGCAACGAACGCTTCGGCAAGCCGAGGAACCCGGCCCACCTGCTCGATCCCGGCGAGCTGCTGGACGCGGTGCGCGGGCGCTTGCGCGTCCTTGCCTACGAGGATCTGACCGTGGATCGGCCGCGTCCGGCCGCGGTGCAACGCATCTGCGCCGTCAAGGAAGAAGCCGTCAACGAAGAGGAGGCGCCTTGAAACCGCATGGTTCGACCGGAACCGCGAAGTCCCGGCGCGACGGAAAGTTGCAACCACGGAGGCGCAGAGATAAGGAAAACCTTTCCCCGCAAAGGCACGATGAGCACAAAGCGGATTCCGGGGCGCGCAAACCAAAGATTCCTTAGTGTTTTTGTGGCCTCGTGGTTTTTTTGGTTTCCCCTGTGTCTCTGTGGTCCATTCCACGCTTTAGATCGCGCAATTGGAGTTCAACGGTATCAATTTCAGCTAACCCCC
>JBHIDD010000021.1:0-14501 GCA_046759925.1 Kiloniellaceae bacterium | reverse complement strand
CCAGGACCACCGGCCGGCCGGCCACCGCATCGGAGCCGATCACGAGATAGAGCGTCGGGTCGAACGCGGGGCGCCCGGTCATGCGCGAGAGACCCTCAGCGGAAAACCCGGTCCGGACGGCCGAGGCCGCCCCGCCCAGGTTCTAGAGATCAACGCCGGCCGGGCCAACCGAAATTCGTGAACGTCGGCCGATTGCCAAGCCACCCGATTGCCGATAAGTAGAGGCGACGCCCGCCGGAAAAGACCCATGCCAGAGACCCGCGCAACCGCCCGGACAACCGCCGGCATCTTGCTGGACATCGAGGCCGTCCTGTTCCGGCCGGAAGACCCTTTCGTCCTCACCTCGGGGCGGGCGAGCCCGGTCTACGTCGACTGCCGCAGGATCATCTCCTTCCCGCGCGCGCGTAGCCGGATCATGGAACTGGCGGTCGAGCTCATCGAACGGGAGATCGGCCTGGACCTCATCGACGTCGTCGCCGGCGGCGAGACCGCGGGCATCCCCTTTGCCGCCTGGATCGCCGAGCGGCTGGACAAGCCCATGATCTACGTCCGCAAGAAGCCCAAGGGCTTCGCTCGCGACGCCCAGATCGAAGGCGCCTTCGCGGACGGCGCGCGCGTGCTCTTGGTCGAGGACCTGGCGACCGACGGCGGCTCGAAGCTCAATTTCGTCGAGGCGATCCGAAAGGCCGGCGGCGAGATCGGCCATGCCTTCGTGATCTTCCACTACGGCATCTTCCCGCAAGGCGTGGCAGCGCTCGCCGAACGGGGGGTCGCACTCCACGCGCTGGCCACCTGGCGGGACGCGCTTGGCGTCGCCGAGCGGCGCGGCTACCTCGAGCCCGAGGGCCTCGCCCAGGTGCGCGCTTTCCTGGACGACCCGGAGGCCTGGTCCGCAAGGCACGGCGGCAAGACACGCGCGGGCCTGGCCTCGGGGCGCTGAGCGCGGGACCGCCGGAATTGCGATGGATCAGTTGCCGACCGACCGAAACAGCGACGCGGCGAAGGCGACTCCCTGAGGCTCTGGCGGCGGTTCGCGCGGGCGCCATCTCAGCACCCATGATCCTGGGTACTGAGATAGGATGGCAAGCGATTCGGAGTGGCGTGTAGTGGGAGGAATCGGATGATCGGACGCCTGATCGCTTCGTGTTGCGCCGTGGCGCTCCACCTGGCCGGGCCCGCGGCGGCGGCGGAGCTCACCATCGGCATGACCCAGTTCCCCTCCACGCTCAATCCCGTGATCGATTCCATGCTGGCCAAGTCCTACGTGCTCGCCATGACGCGCCGGCCGCTGACCGCTTACGACCAGGATTGGCAGCTCGTCTGCATGCTCTGCACCGAGCTGCCGACCATCGAGAACGGACTGGCGGTCCCGGAGGACCTGCCGGGCGGCAAGAAGGGCATCGCCGTCACCTACAGCATCCATCCAGAGGCCACCTGGGGCGACGGCGTGGCCGTCACCAGCGCCGACGTGGTCTTCACTTGGGAGGTCGGCCGGCATCCGAAATCCGGCGTCAGCGACTACGAGACCTTCCGCCGCATCCTCAAGATCGACGTGATCGACGACAAGACCTTCACCCTCCACGTCGACCGAATCACCTTCGATTACAACGCAGTCGGGCTCGATCTCCTGCCCGCGCACATCGAGCGGCCGATCTTCGAGGCCGACCCGCCGGCCTATCGCAACCGCACGGCCTTCGACTCCGACCCGGCCAATCCGGGCCTCGCCTTCGGGCCGTACCGGATCGTGGAGGTGGTCTCCGGCTCGCACATCGTCTTGGAGCCCAATCCCACCTGGTGGGCCAAGGCCCCGGCCTTCGAGCGCATTACCGTCCGCGTGATCGAGAACACCGCGGCACTCGAAGCCAATCTGCTCTCCGGCGCCATCGACCTGATCGCCGGCGAACTGGGGGTGACCATCGACCAGGCCCTGGCCTTCGAAAAGCGCCACGGCGGGCGGTTCGACATCCTCTACAAGCCCGGGCTGATCTACGAGCACCTGGACCTCAACCTCGACAACCCGATCCTCGCCGACAAGCGGGTCCGCCAGGCGCTGATCCATGCCCTCGACCGCGAGACGCTCAGCCGGCAGCTCTTCGCCGGCCGCCAGCCGGTGGCGCACGCCTCGGTGAGCCCGCTCGACTGGATCCACGATCCGCAGGTTCCGACCTACCCCTACGATCCGGAAAAAGCGCAGGCCCTGCTGGAGCAGGCCGGCTGGTCGGTCATCGCGGATGGGGTGCGCCACAACGCCGCCGGCCGGCGCCTGACGCTCGAACTCATGACCACGGCGGGCAACCGCAGCCGGGAGCTGGTCGAGCAGGTCCTGCAAAGCCAATGGCGCCAGGTCGGCATCGACGTGCGGATCCGCAACGAGCCGGCCCGGGTCTTCTTCGGCGAGACGGTGACCAAGCGCAAGTTCACCGGCGCCGCGATGTTCGCCTGGCTGTCCTCGCCGGAGAGCGTGCCGCGCACGACGCTCCGCTCCGACCAGATTCCCACATCCGAGAACAACTGGTCGGGGCAGAACTACACCGGCTTCAAGAATGCCGAGATGGACGCGCTCGTCGATGCCATCGAGGTCGAGCTGGACCGGGAGAAGCGCAAAGAGCTCTGGTCCCGCCTGCAGCGCCTCTATGTCGAGGAACTGCCGGTCATCCCGCTCTACTGGCGCGCCGCGCCCTACATCCTGCCGAAGTGGCTGAAAGGCATCCGCCCGACCGGCCACCAGGGCACCACGACCCTGTGGATCGAGGAATGGCGCGATGCCAGATGACAGGCATCGGATGACAGATGTCAGATGACAGTTGTCAGTTGACAGTTAACGAAAATCTGTCGTCTGGCCGTGACCGCTCGATGCCCGCAATGAGGTGCCGCAATGCACCACCCAGCATCTGATAACTGTCATCTGTCTTCTGACATCTGAGCCGTGCTCTCTTACATCGCCCAGCGCCTCGCCGAATCGGCGCTCGTCCTGCTGATCATGTCGTTCGTGATCTACGGCTTGATCGGCCTGATGCCGGGCGACCCCATCGACATCATGGTGAGCGGCAACCCGGACCTGACGCCGGAGGATGCGGCCCGCCTGCGCGCGCTCTACGGCCTCGACCGGCCGATCGGCGAGCGCTATCTCGCCTGGCTCGGCGCGGCGGCCGAAGGCGACCTCGGCTATTCCCGGCTGCACGCGAGGCCCGTGCTCGAGATCCTGCTGCCGCGCCTCGGCAATACCGTGCTGTTGATGGGGGTGAGCTTCGTGCTCGCCTTCTTAATCGCGCTGCCGGCCGGCATGGCGGCGGCGCTCAGGCCCGGCTCGCCCGGCGATACCGCGATCAACCTCTGCGCCTTTGCCGGCATCTCGCTGCCGCCCTTCTGGCTGGCGATCCTGCTCATCATCCTCTTCGCGGTGATCCTGGGCTGGCTGCCGGCCGGCGGCATGGGCGAGACGGGCGCCGCCTTCTGGGCCCGGGGGAAATACCTGGTCCTGCCCGTGGCGACGCTGACCCTTGCCACGGTCGGCGGGATCCTCCGCTTCGTGCGCGCCGCCACGATGGAGGCGCTGCGCCAGGACTACGTGCGCACCGCGCGGGCCAAGGGCCTGGGCACCGGCCGGATCGTCATCGGCCATGTGCTCAGGAACGCCATGATCCCGGTGGTCACTATCCTGGCGCTCAACTTCGGGGCCCTGTTCTCGGGGGCGCTCATCACCGAGACCATGTTCGGTTATCTCGGCATGGGCAAGACGATCTACGATTCGATCCTGGGCAACGACTTCAACCTCGCGCTCGTCGGACTGCTCTTGGCGACGCTCACCACCCTGCTCGCGAATCTCGCCGCCGACCTCTGTTACACCTGGCTCGATCCGCGGATCAGCTACCGATGAGCGGGGAGGCACCGATGACCGAGGAGCGGAGATACGAACTGGCCGCCGAAGCCGCCTACGCGGCGGGACCGCCGCGCTCGGTCGGCGCGATCCTGTGGCGCCGCTTCCTGCGGCACCGCGTGGCGCTCGGCAGCCTGATCGTCCTCGTGATCCTCGCGGCTCTCTCGCTCGCCGCCCCGCTCGTCGAAGCGGCGCTTGGCCTCGATGCGACCCGGGTCGACCTGCTCGGCCTCAAGCAGCCGCCCTCGGCCGGACATCCGCTCGGCACCGACGAACTGGGCCGCGACCTGCTCTTGCGCCTGCTCTACGGCGGCCGGGTCTCGCTCCTGGTCGGCATCGCCGCCGCGCTTTGCGCCGCGCTCATCGGCACCGTGATCGGGCTCTTGGCCGGCTACTACGGCGGCGGACCGGATGCCCTGCTGATGCGCCTGACCGACGGGGTGATCGCGCTGCCGCTCTTGCCGCTCTTGATCGTGCTGGCGGCGGTCGACCTCGGCAAGATCGGCCTGCCCGAGGCCCTCGCCACCTCGGAGGACATGAGCCTGTACCGCATCGTAATCCTGATCGCGCTCGTGGGCTGGACCACGGTGGCGCGCCTGGTGCGCGGGGCGACGCTTGCCATGAAGGCGCGGGAGTTCGTGCGCGCCGCCGAGGCGCTCGGCTCCGGGCCCGGGCGCGTCATGCTGGTGCACATCCTGCCCAACGTGGTCTCGCCCATCATCGTCGCCACCACGCTCTCGGTCGGCAACGTGATCCTCCTGGAATCGGTCCTGAGCTTCCTCGGCCTCGGCATCCAGCCGCCGATCCCGAGCTGGGGCAACATGCTGACGGGCGCCCAGGAACTGATCTGGGACGCCCCCGCGCTCGCGATCTATCCGGGGCTCTTGATCTTCGTGACCGTGATCGCCTTCAACTTTTTAGGCGACGGCCTGCAGGACGCCCTCGACCCCCGGGCGGTCCGGGGGTGACCAGATGTCAGGTATGGATAAGATGACAGATGTCAGGGATCAGGGATCACAACAACAAAGAACAACAACGCCGCTGATCCGATACCTGATCCCTGTCGTCCGACACCTGATGCCTGATCCCTGTCATCTGACATCTGTTTCCTGATCCCTGTCATCCGATACCTGATCAGTGCGCCATCAGGACCGGCACGGTCATGTGCTCGAAGATCGCCCGCGTGACGCCGCCCAGGATCAGTTCGCGCAGGCGCGAATGACCGTAGGCGCCCATGACAAGCAGATCGACGCCGAGATCCGAGAGGTGCGAGAGCAGGGCATCGGCGATCGTGATGTCGCGGGCCTCGAGGTTTTTGGCCTCGACCTTGACCCCGTGGCGGGCCAGGTACAGCGCGACATCCGCGCCCGGCTGGGCGCCGTGCGTGCCGCCCTCCGGATTGACCGCCAGGACCACCACCTGGTCGGCCCGTTCCAGGATCGGCAGGGCGTCGCTCACGGCGCGCGCCGCCTCGCGGCCGGCATCCCAGGCGACCATGATCCTCTTGCCCAGGGTCTTGCCGGGCCCGATGTACGGGACGA
Organism: Kiloniellaceae bacterium; assembly: GCA_046759925.1. GTDB lineage: Bacteria > Pseudomonadota > Alphaproteobacteria > Kiloniellales > J153 > JBHIDD01. Next base: position 9,083 of record JBHIDD010000021.1, on the reverse strand, counting down.
CGAGGACCGGCCGGCCCGAGGAGAGCACCACCTCCTCGGCGATTTGGCCGATGCCGGCGGGAGCGTCCTCCGGAGCGGCCTGGCCCAGGACGACCAGGTCGGCATACCGCGCATGCAGGCCGATCACCACAGGGATGCTTGAGGCCGGTCCGCGCGCCGTGCGGCAGTCGGCGCTCAAGCCGTTCTTCTCAACCGCCTCGGTAAAGCGCGCCACGGCGGCCTGCTTGCGGCCGGCGGCCTGCTCCTCCAGGACCGACAGGAACTCCCGCGGGACCTCGGCCTGGAGGTTCCCGGGCAAGTAAGGATCGGGCGAGACGTAAAGCCCGGTCAGATGGGCCTCATGGGCCCGGGCGAGGGTCATCGCCGCCTCGATGCGACCGGCGCAGGCCTTGCTGTCGTCGATGTAGACCAGAAGGTTTTTGTAGTCCATCGCGGGACCTCCTCGGATGGCACGGTGCCCCAATTAAGCTCCGGCGCCCGCCGTGTCAGGAGGAAAGCCACATCCGCCCGCGGCCGGCATTGACCTGGGTCAAATGGCGTTGGCCTGAGTTGGGGTATCTTTCTTGTGCGGGAGCCCACCTCGCGCAAGCGCGGCAGGCGCCGCGAAACTGGTAACCGGGCATCAGATGCCAGGGATCGGATGACAGGGATCGGATGTCAGGTATCAGGGATCGGAACAACAACGTCGCTGATCCGATGCCTGATCCCTGATGCCTGGCATCTGTCATCCGACATCTGCGTGGCCAAGGGCGCGCGACAAGTGTAGCCTGACCTTCAACAGGCCATCAGCCCGGTAGTTTAGGAGAGCACCATGAACGGACGGCCCAATTCGGCGGCGGCGCGGGACATCGCCGGTCACCTGCACCCCTACACCAACGCCCGCAAGCACGAGTCGGTCGGCCCGCTGGTCGTCACCGAAGGCAAGGGCGTCACCGTCACCGACGACCAGGGCCGGGAATACATCGAGGGCCTGGCCGGCCTGTGGTGCGCGGCCTTGGGCTTCGGCGAGGAGCGCCTGGTCCAGGCGGCGGCCGAGCAGATGCGCAAGCTGCCCTACTACCACGCCTTCGCCCACAAGACGGCCCTGCCGACCATCGAGCTGGCGGACAAACTGCTCGAGATCGCGCCGGTTCCGATGTCGAAGGTGTTCTTCGCCAACTCCGGCTCGGAGGCAACCGACACCGCGGTCAAGCTCGTCTGGTACTACAACAACGCCCTTGGCCGGCCGGCGAAGAAGAAGATCATCAGCCGCCTGAAGGGCTATCACGGCGTGACCGTGGCCTCGGCGAGCCTGACCGGCCTGCCGTACAATCACGCGGACTTCGACCTGCCGATCAAGAACATCCTGCATACCGCCTGCCCGCACCACTACCGCTTCGCCCGGCCGGGCGAGGCCGAAGAGGACTTCGCGAGCCGCCTGGCCGCGGAGCTCGAGCAGATGATCCTGGCCGAGGGGCCCGAGGCGGTCGCGGCCTTCATCGGCGAGCCGGTCATGGGCGCAGGCGGCGTGATCGTCCCGCCCCGGACCTATTGGGGCAAGATCCAGACGGTGCTTGAGAAGTACGACGTGCTCTTGATCGCCGACGAGGTGATCTGCGGCTTCGGGCGCACCGGCAACCTCTTCGGCTGCCAGACCTACGGCATCAAGCCGGATATCATCACGGTGGCCAAGGCGCTCAGTGCCGCCTACGTGCCGATCTCGGCGGTGCTGATCTCGGACGAGATCTACCAAGCGGTCGCCGATAATTCGGCGAAGATCGGGCTGTTCGGCCACGGCTACACCTATAGCGGCCATCCGGTCTGCGCCGCGGTCGCGCTGGAGGCCCTGAAGATCTACGAGGAGCGCGATATCGTCGGCCATGTGCGCCGGGTCGGGCCGCGCCTGCAGGACGGGCTCAGGCGCTTCGCCGATCATCCGCTCATCGGCGAGGTGCGCGGCGTCGGCCTGGTCGCCGGCGTGGAGCTGGTGGCCGACCGCACCGGCAAGGCGCCCTTCGACCCGATCGGCAAGGTCGGCGGCTATCTGGCCGATCGCGCCCAGGCACACGGCGCCATCCTGCGCAACCTGGGCGATGTGATCGCCTTTTCGCCGCCGCTGATCATCACCGGGGACGAGATCGACGCGCTCGTCGCGCGCTTCGGCCAGGCGCTCGAGGACACCGCCCACTGGGTCGCCCGAGAAGGGCTGGCCTCGGTCGCCTGATCGGCCACGGGCCGGGCCGGCGCCTCGGTCGCGCCGAATTGACTTGGGTCAAGGCCGGATACCGCTAATTTCCGTAGGTACGACGGGGACGAAATTCCCCGGATGCGGCAATCAGTTTGGGTTATACTGGGACCATGGACTACGAACGCTACTTCGCCGATGCCGTCGCCGGTCTCAAGACCGAAGGTCGCTATCGCATCTTCGCCGACTTGGAACGTCACGCCGGAAAATTTCCGCAGGCGACGCGCCACGGCCCGAAGGGGCCCGAAACGGTCACGGTCTGGTGCAGCAACGATTACCTCGGGATGGGCCAGCACCCCAAGGTGCTCGACGCCATGCGCGAGGCGCTCGATCGCTGCGGCGCCGGGGCCGGCGGCACGCGCAACATCTCGGGCACCAACCACTACCACGTGCTGCTGGAACGCGAGCTTGCCGAGCTGCACGGCAGGGAGGCGGCGCTCCTGTTCACCTCGGGCTACGTCTCGAACCTGGCCGCGCTCGCCACCCTGGCCGCCCGCCTGCCGGACTGCGTCGTCCTTTCGGACGAGAAGAACCATGCCTCGATGATCGACGGAATCCGTCACAGCCGCGCCGAGAAGCAGATCTTCCGGCACAGCGACCCGGCGGACCTTGACCGCCGCTTGGGCGCACTCGATCCGGCGCGCCCGAAACTCGTCGCCTTCGAATCGGTCTATTCGATGGACGGAGACATCGCCCCGATCGGCGAGATCTGCGAGGTGGCGGAACGGCACGGCGCCATGACCTATCTCGACGAGGTGCACGCGGTCGGCCTCTATGGGCCCCGCGGCGGCGGAATCGCCGAGCGCGACGGCGTGGCTGACCGGCTTACCGTGATCGAGGGCACGCTCGCCAAGGCCTACGGCATCATGGGCGGCTACATCGTCGCATCGGCCGCGCTCACCGACTTCGTGCGCAGTTTCGCCTCGGCCTTCATCTTCACCACGGCCCTGGCGCCGGCGGTCGCCGCCGGGGCGCTGGCGAGCGTGCGGCATCTCAAAGAAAGCGCGGCGGAACGCGAACGCCACCAGGAGCGCGCCGCCGCCTGCAAGCGCCGCCTGGCCGAGGCGGGCCTGCCGGTCATGCCGTCGGAGAGCCACATCGTGCCGGTCCTGGTGGGCGACCCGGTGCTCTGCCGCCAGGTGACGGACCGGCTGCTCGGCCGCTACGCCATCTACGTGCAGCCGATCAACTATCCGACCGTGCCGCGCGGCACCGAGCGGCTGCGCCTGACCCCGACGCCGCTGCACAGCGATGCCGAGATCGATCGCCTGGTCACCGCGCTGGGCGAGATCTGGGCCGAGCTGAAGCTGTCCCGGGCCGCCTGACCGAAAGTGCACCGAAACCCCCGGATTCCGGGCCCGGGCCATGCGCCCGCCCGGTTCCGACGGCTGTGTCGTTGATGACGCCCGCGGTCTGCGGCACTGCGATCCACGACGTGGTGCGGCCCGGCAGCGCGGTCCGGAACGGCAGCGGAACCGTGATCGTCAGCAGGTCGCCAACGCGTGCCGCCGGGTTCAAAATACGTTATGGTTTCCTCTGTAGGATCGCACGGCCATGTACCGCGACAATACCCTGATCCCGAGCGAGGCGGTCCGCCTCTTGGCCCTCGGCATCCTCGCCGCGGGCGAGACCCGCTACGCCGACCTGGCCCGCGAGGTGCGGCACTTCACCGGGCATATCGTGGGGCCCTCCCTGGACCTGGTCGGGACCCCGATCGAGGTCCTGAAGGTCGAGGGCCTGGTCGAGGCGGCGGATGGCGCCGGCGCGGTCGAAAACGCCCTGTTGCGCATCACCGAAGCCGGCCGGCGGGAGCTCATCCGGCTGCTCACCTCCAACGTCCGGTCGCCGGTCAACGACCTCAACACGCTGATCGTCACGCTCAAGATGCGTTTCCTGCATCTCCTGGAACCGAAGGACCGGCGCCTGCAGGCCGAGGTGATGACCGAGATGTGCGAGCGGCAGCTGGTTCGCCTGACCGAACTGCGCGCCCGTCACGCCGAGGACCCGGGGCATCTGGCGGCGTGGCTGGACCACGCCGTCGCCCAGACCCGCGAGCGCCTGGGCTGGTTCCGGAACCTGCGGCAATCGCTCGGCTAGAGCGGTTTACACGAACGTGGAATCGCCCCGGGCGCGATCAGTAGAGGTGCTGTCCGCCGGTCACGAAGACCTCGGTCCCGGTGACATAGCCGAAGTCGGTGGAGCAGAGCCGGAAGACGGCCGCGGCGACCTCCTCGGGCCGTCCCATGCGGTGCATGGGAATGCGCGGGATAAGCGACTCGTATTCCTCGCCGATCATCGCGGTCTCGATCTCCCCGGGGGCGACCGCGTTGACCCGGACGCCGAATCCGGCGAACTCCACCGCCATCTCGCGGGTCAGCGCCGAAAGCGCCGCTTTCGAGGTCGAATAGGCGGAGCCGGCGAAGGGATGGATCAGATGCCCGGCGATCGAGGTGACGTTGACGATGCAGCCGCGCCCCTTGCGCAGACCGGCTGCGAAGCCGCGGGCCAGCACCAGCGGCGCAAAGAAGTTGAGCTCGAAGACCTCGCGCCAGGTCGCCACCTCGCCGTTGAGGCACCCCAGGCGCTCCTTGAAGGACGTCTTGGGCGAGACCGCAGCGTTGTTGACCAGGGCGTGCAGTGGGGCATCGCCAAGGATCCCGTTGGCCTGCTCGATGAATGTTTCGACGCGTTCCGGCTCCGCCAGGTCGGCGGTGATGTGATGCGTCCAGTTCGGATCGCGCTGGCACTCCGGCGGCACGTCCTCGCGCGAGCAGGTGATGATACGCCAGCCCTCGTCGCTGAAACGCTTGACGGTGGCGTGACCGATTCCCCGGCTCGCCCCGGTGAGCACCATGGTCTTGCGATCGCCGATCATGGCGCGATATTAGCCCAATCGCGCCATGCCGCCAGCCCCACGCGGGAAACCCTCGCCGATATCCCGGCTATGGCTTGGGTGCCGGCTTGACACAGGCGACACGGAAGGTGCGTAAGCGCCCGTCCTGCTCCCGGCGCGGCCGTGCCTCGGGGCCGCTCAAGCGAAACTCGCCCGCTCTTCCGCGATGCCGTGAGGATCCTGGTGGATGATGACCTCGGCGCCGGGGAACGCGTTGTGCAGCTCCGCCTCGACCGCATCGGCCACCGCGTGGGCGCGGTAGAGGCTGATTGCGCCGTCCATCTCGATGTGGAACTGGATGAAGGTTTGCGGCCCCGAGGCGCGGGTCCGCAAATCGTGCATGTCGATGACCTCGGGAGTCTTCAGCACGAGGTCCTTGATCCGCTGGCGCTCGTCCTCCGGCAGTTCGTGGTCCATCAGCATGTCGAAGGCGCCCCGCGCAATGGCCCAGGCGTTCCGCAAGATGTACCCGGCAATCGCCAACCCGAACAGCGGATCGGCAAGGGTCCAGCCGAGCCGGGAGACCAGGAGCAGCGCGACGATCACCGCCCCGTTGACCAGGACGTCGCCCAGATAGTGCAGGGAATCGGCCTTGATCGCCAGGGACCCGGTCTGGCGCACCACATAGGCCTGGAACCGGGTCAGCGCGAAGGTGACCAGGATCGCGAAGACCATGACCCCGATGCCGATATCGCTGTTGAGGATCGGCCGCGGACTGAATAGCCGATGGCCGGCTTCGATGGTCAGGAATATCGCCGAGCCGGCGATGAAGGCCGACTGACCCAGCGCAGCCAGCGGTTCGGCCTTGCCGTGACCGAAACGGTGCTCGCGGTCGGGCGGTGCGAGCGCCTGGCGCACGGCGATCAGGTTGACCACCGAGGCCGCGGCGTCCAAGAGCGAATCGATCAGGGTGGAGAGCAGGCTGACCGAACCGGTCAGCAGCCACGCGGCCAGCTTGACCACGATCAGCATGCCCGCAACCGCAACCGAGGCGTGGGTGGCAAGCCGCATGAGCCGCGCCGATCGACCGGATGGCATGCGGTGTGTCTTGGCCTGGTCGCTCAGAATCTTCCTCCCGGTCTTGCCTGTTGGGGAGGCGCCTCCGCCGGGGCTCAAGGGTAGAGCCGCGCCGTCGTCCAGCCGGCCCCGCTGCGATAATAGACGAGTCGGTCGTGCAGGCGGAACGCTCCGTGCTGCCAGAACTCGATTTGCCGGGGCACCACCCGGAACCCAGACCAATGGGGCGGCCGGGGCACCTCGCCGATCGCAAACTTGGCGCCGAAGCGGGCGACCCGCTTCTCCAGCGCGAAGCGGCTCTTCAGGGGCCGCGACTGCTCGCTGGCACAGGCGCCGATCCGGGCCTCCCGCGGCCGCGTGGCGAAGTACGCGTCCGCCTCGGCATCGCTGACCCGCTGCGCCTCGCCTTCGATGCGCACCTGGCGCCCCAGCGATTTCCAGTGGAACAGCAGGGCCGCCTTGGGCCGGGCCAGGAGCTCGCGCCCCTTGCGGCTCTCGAAATTCGTGTAGAAGACGAAGCCGCGCTCGTCGAACCCCTTGAGGAGCACCATCCGGACAGAGGGCATGCCGTCCTCGCCGACCGAGGCCAACGTCATGGCGTTCGGGTCGTTGGGCTCGCTCGCCTCGGCCTCCTTGAACCAGGCGTCGAAGAGCTCCAGGGGATCCTTGGGCGTTTTTCTGCCGAACATATTCGCAAACCGCCGAATTTTACGTTAAATGATATAAAAGTGCCTGAAACCGCTGAATCCTGATTCAAAAAGACGGTTGCTGCGCGCAAACCGGATGTGCCTTCCTAGAATAATGCCGCGCCGGGGGACGGGAAAGGGCGCGGCGGCCGGAAGCGCGGGCATCAAGGCGCCGGAGCCCGGAACACGCCCGCGGCCACGGACCGCGGCCCGCCGGGACCGCGCGGACAACCACCCTCGCCCCAACGCGGATTTGTGGTCGCGGGGATGAATTTGTTAATCTTGTCGTACAACACTAGCAGGGTGTACAAGCCAGTTCGCGCGTCCGCTTACTCTGGAGAAAGGCAGACACCATGAAGATCAAGACCGTGATCGCCGCCGCCGCGATCGCCCTGATGGCCGCCGCCTGCACACAGGACGGCCGCTACGGAACCAAGCAGACCATCGGCGCCTTGGGCGGCGCCGCCGCCGGCGGCCTGCTCGGCGCCCAGGTCGGCAAGGGCTCGGGCAAGCTGGCGGCCACCGCGGCGGGTGCGCTGCTGGGCGCCCTGATCGGCAGCGAGATCGGCCGGACCATGGACGAGGTCGACCGGATGAAGGCCCAGCAGGCTTACACCCAGGCGACCACCGCGCCGATCGGCCAACAGATCACCTGGCAAAACCCGGATACCGGCAATTACGGAACCGTCACGCCGACCCGCGAGGGCACCACGCCCACGGGCGAGTATTGCCGCGAGTTCCAGCAGACCGTGGTGATCGGCGGCAAGACCGAGGACGCCTACGGCATCGCCTGCCGCAGGCCCGACGGGTCCTGGGAAATCCAGTAACCGCAAGGCCTTCGACCAGCCTGCCGGGGGCGCCCAAGCCGGCGTCCCGGTTTGTCTCGCCGGCGCCGTAGCTGCGGATGAAGGACCCTTACGAAGCCCTGAGGGTGAGCCGCGACGCCAGCGCGGAGGAGATCAAACGCGCCTATCGCAAGCTGGCCAAGAAGCTCCACCCCGACCTCAATCCGGGCAATTCGAAGATCGAGCAGCAGTTCAAGGAGGTCTCGCAGGCCTACGACATCCTGGGCGATCCGGAGAGACGCAAGCGCTTCGACCGCGGCGAAATCAACGCCAGCGGCCAGGAAACCGGCTGGCAGGGCGGTTTCTACCGCACGCACGCGGCAAGCGGCGCGAGAAGCAAATACCGGCACTTCGACTTCGGCGGGGACATCAACGTCGAGGACATCATCTCCGATTTGTTCGGCGGCAGGGGCCGTGGGCGCCGGGCGCGCCGGCGCGGCGACGACGTGTCCTACACGGCGCCGATCGGTTTCCTCGACGCCGCGGTCGGGACCACGAAGCGCATCCGCCTGGCCGACGGCAAGGCGCTCGAAATGACGATCCCGCCCAGACCCGCGGACGGCCCGACCCTGCGCCGGAAGGGCCAGGGCCGGCCCGGCCAGGGCGGCGGTGCGCCCGGGGACGCCTACGTCGTGGTGCACATCGAGCCGCACCCCTACTTCACCCGCAAGGCCAAAGACGTGCATCTGGAACTGCCGGTCACCCTGAAGGAAGCGGTCCTTGGGGCCACGGTCACCGTGCCCACGGTGCACGGCAAGGTTTCGATGAAGATTCCGGCCGGCTCGAACAGCGGCACGACCTTGCGCCTCAGGGCCAAGGGAATCCGAGACCGAAAGAACCGGGTGTTCGGGGACCAGTACGTCCGGCTGAAGGTCGAGCTGCCCGATAAGCCGGATATCGAGCTCAAGGATTTCGTCAAGCGCTGGAGCAAGGGCAACGCCTACGATCCCCGGCGCAAGGCGGGAATGACCTGACCGGGCCGCGGGCCGAAGGGGGTCTCTGCATGCTGACCACGTTCGAGGAAGTCGTGGCCGAAGTCGAGGTGAAGGGCGCGGAGCTGAGCGCCTGGATCGAGCAGCACTGGGTCCTGCCGGTGGAGAAGGACGGCCGCTACTTCTTCGATGAGGTCGATGTCGCGCGCGTCCGCCTGATCGCGGAGTTGCGCCGCGATATGGGGGTCAACGAGGAGGCCGTGCCGGTGGTGCTGCGCCTGCTCGACCAAATCTACAGCCTGCGCCGCGCGCTGTCCCAGTTGAACCAGGCGATCAAGGCCCTGCCGCCGGATGCCCGCACCGCGCTCGAGGCCCGGCTGCGCAGATCAACCGGGGCTTCCGGCGGGTCCAGATCCGCCCGGTCCCGGAAATCCTAAGCAGAGTGTTCTTGATCCGGCCCCGAATGGCCGGGCCAAGATCACTCTG
>JBHIDD010000020.1:0-14722 GCA_046759925.1 Kiloniellaceae bacterium | reverse complement strand
GCGACGAGCTCAACCACACCGGCGCGCACAAGATCAACAACTGCATGGGCCAGATCCTGCTGGCCCGGCGCATGGGCAAGACCCGGATCATCGCCGAGACCGGCGCCGGCCAGCACGGGGTCGCGACCGCCACCGTCTGCGCCCGTTTCGACCTGCCCTGCGTCGTCTACATGGGCGAGGAGGACATCGAGCGGCAGAAGCCCAACGTCTTCCGCATGAAGCTGCTGGGTGCCGAGGTCGTGCCGGTCGCAAGCGGCAGCCGTACCCTCAAGGACGCCATGAACGAGGCCCTGCGCGACTGGGTCGCCAACGTGGAGACCACCTTCTACATCATCGGCACGGTCGCGGGGCCGCATCCCTACCCGGCCATGGTGCGCGACTTCCAGTCGGTCATCGGACACGAGGTGCAGGCGCAGATGATGGCCGCGGAAGGCCGGCTGCCCGACTCCCTGGTCGCCTGCGTCGGCGGCGGTTCGAACGCCATGGGCCTGTTCCACCCCTTCCTGGACGAGACGGAGATCCGGCTCATCGGCGTCGAGGCCGCAGGCCACGGCCTGGAGACCGGCAAGCACGCGGCCTCCTTGACCGGCGGCACCCCGGGGGTTCTGCACGGCAACCGCACCTATCTGCTGCAGAACGACGACGGGCAGATCCTGGAGACGCATTCGATCTCCGCCGGCCTCGATTATCCTGGCATCGGGCCGGAGCACGCCTGGCTGCGCGATTCCGGCCGGGTCGAGTACGTCACGGCGACCGATGCGGAGGCGCTGGACGCCTTCCAGCTCTGCTCCCGCTACGAGGGGATCATCCCGGCGCTGGAACCGGCCCATGCCCTGGCCCATGTCAAGAAGCTCGCGCCCGAGTTGCCGAAGGATCACCTGCTGGTCATGAACATGTGCGGGCGCGGCGACAAGGACGTCTTCACCGTCGCCGCCACGCTGGGGGTCGAGATATGACGGAGGCGGGGCCCCTGGGCGCCGAACGCGCTGTGGCGCCGGTCATGGCCGGCGAGAGCCGCGTCGAGCGCCGTTTCGCCGCGTTGCAGGCGGAAGGGCGCGGCGGGCTCGTCACCTTCGTCACGGCGGGCGACCCCGACCTTGAGACCGCGTTCGAAATCCTGGCCGGCCTGCCGGCGGCCGGTGCCGACGTCATCGAACTCGGGATGCCGTTCTCCGACCCGATGGCCGACGGCCCGGCGATTCAGGCGGCCAGCCAGCGGGCGCTGAAATCCGGGACGACGCTGAAATCGACACTGGAGATGGTGGATCGGTTCCGCGCCCAAGACGCGGACACCCCGGTCATCCTAATGGGCTACTACAATCCGATCTACATCTACGGCGTCGAGCGCTTCCTCGAGGATGCGCTGCGCGCCGGGGTGGATGGCCTGATCGTCGTCGATCTGCCGCCCGAGGAGGACGAGGAGCTTTGCCGGCCCACGATCCGCGCGGGCCTGCACTGGATCCGCCTGGCCACGCCGACGACCGACGATGCGCGCCTGCCGGCGGTGCTCGCGGGCACCAGCGGGTTCGTTTACTACGTATCCATCATGGGCATCACCGGCACGCGCTCGGCCGCGGCCGCTGCGGTGCGCCGGCCGGTCGAACGCCTCAGGCGGCACACCGACCTGCCGATTGCCGTGGGCTTCGGCATCAAGACGGCGGAACAGGCCGCCGCCGTCGCCGCGATCGCGGATGCCGCCGTCGTCGGTTCCGCGGTGATCGACCGCTTGCGGGCCGGCCTGGACCGCCAGGGTCGCGCGAGGCCCGGCCTGGTCGGGGAGGTGCTGGCCTTCGTGCGGCAGCTTTCCGGCGGCGTGCGCGGCGCCCGGGCCGCCGCCGGCGGAGAGACCCGATGAACTGGATCAGCAACTTCGTTCGGCCGAAAATCCGGGCGCTGGTCAACAAGCCGGACGTCCCGGACAACCTCTGGCAGAAGTGCCCGTCCTGCGCTCAGATGGTGTTTCACCGGGAGCTCGAGGCGAACCTGCGGGTCTGCCCGCACTGCGCCTATCACATGCGGATCTCGGCCAAGAGGCGCCTGGAACTGCTGTTCGACGACGCCGACTTCAAGGACATCGAGCTGCCCGAGACCCCGGTCGATCCGCTCAGGTTCCGCGACCGCAAGCGCTATAGCGACCGCCTCAAGGAGGCGTCCAACAAGACCGAGGAGAAGGAGGCCGTCGTCGTCGCGCACGGCAAGATGGGCGGCATGCCGACCGTGATCGCCGCCTTCGACTTCGCCTTCATGGGCGGCTCGATGGGCGTCGCCGTGGGCGAGGGCCTGCTCGCCGCGGCGCGCCTCGCGGTCTTGCAGGAGGCGCCGTTGATCGTGGTCCCGGCCTCCGGCGGCGCGCGGATGCAGGAGGGCATCCTTTCGCTCATGCAGATGCCGCGCACGATCATCGCCATCGAGCAGGTCAAGGAAGCGGGCCTGCCTTACATCGTGCTGTTGACCGACCCGACCACCGGCGGCGTCTCGGCTTCCTTTGCCATGCTCGGCGACATCGCGCTCGCCGAACCCGGCGCGATCATCGGCTTCGCCGGCCAGCGGGTCATCGAGGAGACCATCCGCGAGACCCTGCCCGAAGGCTTCCAACGCGCCGAATACCTGCTGGACCACGGCATGGTCGACATGGTGGTGCACCGCAGCGAGTTGCGCGAGACCATCATCCGCCTGCTGCGGCTGCTGCGCGAGCCGGCGCCCGCCGCGGAGGTCGTCGCCATGCCCCAGGCCAAACCCGCCGCATCCCATGGCACACCCGACAGCAGTGGCCAGCCCGAAACCGGCAAGCCGGCGGAGTGACGCGGTCCTCGACCGCCTCAACCGGCTGCATCCCAAGCGCATCGACCTCTCGCTCGGCCGGATCGAGCGGCTGCTCGAGCGCCTCGATCACCCGGAACATCGCCTGGCCCCGGTGGTCCACGTCTCCGGGACCAACGGCAAGGGCTCGGTGATCGCCTTCCTGCGCGCCATGCTGGAGGCGGCGGGGGTTCGCGTCCAGGCCTACACCTCGCCGCATCTGGTGCGCTTTCACGAACGGATCCGCCTGCCGGGGCGCCTGATCGAGGAAGCGGAGCTCATCGACCTCCTCGAGACCTGCGAGACGGCCAACGGCGCGGAACCGATCACCTTCTTCGAGATCACCACGGCGGCCGCCTTTCTGGCCTTCGCGCGCGAGCCCGCCGACGTCCTGCTGCTGGAAACCGGCCTGGGCGGGCGGTTGGATGCCAGCAACGTGATCGCAAGGCCGCGGCTCACGGTGATCACCCCGGTTTCGGTCGACCACGTCCAGTTCCTGGGCGGCGATCTGCGAGGCATCGCCTTCGAAAAGGCGGGCATTCTCAAAGCCGGCGTGCCCGTCGTGATCGGGCGGCAACCGGCGGCTGCGCTTGCCGTCATCGAGCGCCGCGCCGCCGAGCTCGGGGCGCCGCTCCACCGCGTCGGCAAGGAATGGCGCGCGCAAGCCCGGAATGACGGTTTCGTCTTCGAGTCCGAGGGCGGCCGGCGACGCTATCCTGCGCCGGTCCTGCCCGGCGCCTATCAGATCGACAATGCCGCGACCGCGCTGGCCTCGGCCGAACGCCTGGACGAATTCGGCCTCGACGAGGTGGCCCGCCGCGCCGGCCTCTCCCGCGCCGAATGGCCGGGCCGGTTGCAGCGGCTCACCCGGGGGCCGCTGCCGCAACTGCTGCCGAGGCACTGGGAGCTCTGGCTCGACGGCGGCCACAACGCGGCGGCGGGCAAGGCGCTTGCGCAAGTTCTCGCCGGATGGCGGGACCGCCCGCTGCATCTCGTGTACGGCATGTTGAACACCAAGGCCGGCCGGGACTTCCTGGCACCGCTCGGCCGCTTCGCCGAAACCCTGCACGCGGTCGCGATTCCAAACGAGGCGGCCTCGCTTTCCGCCGAGCAGGCCGCGGCGGTCGCGGCCGCGGCCGGTATCCGCGCAACCGCCAGCGGCGGCGTTACCGCGGCCGTCCGCGACATCCTCCGGCGCGGCGGCCCGGGGCGAATCCTGATCTGCGGCTCGCTTTATCTGGCCGGCAACGTGCTCGCCGAAAACGGCTAGCCGGAGGCCGGCCGCGCAGACCGGACGCAAGGCCGAACCCCGCCGGGTTCGGCGGGGTCGGCGACGTCGCTGGATAATGAAGTGGGGGTCAGACCACCGAATCGACCCAATCCTGAAGCTGGTTCTTGGCCATGGCCCCCACTTTGGTGGCGGCCACCTGGCCATCCTTGAACAGCATCAGAGTCGGGATTCCGCGCACGCCGTACTTCTGCGGCGTTATCGGGTTTTCATCGATGTTGATCTTGGCGATCGTGATCCGGCCGTCCATCGCCTTCGCGATCTCCTCCAGCGCCGGTGCGATGATCTTGCAGGGACCGCACCACTCGGCCCAGAAGTCCACGAGAACGGCGCCCTCTGCCTTCAGTACCTCGGTCTCGAAGGTATCGTCGCTGACGTGGGTGATGGTCATGGAATTCCTCTGCGGCCAGTGAAAGGTCTGGGCCGGAACGACCCACGGCGTCGGGTGCGCTTAGAATGTAAGGAGCCGTTCCCGCCACCGTCAAGGCGCATGCCTTGCGAGTGTTGCATCACTGAGTTGCATGAGCCGCGGGCCATCGGTCCACAACAAGGCGCAATCGATCCGCCGGTTTGGATAGACACCGGCCAAAACCGCCCGGTAGGCCGCCATTTGCCTGAGGTAGATGGCCGGCACCTCGGCTTCGGTTTCCGGCGCCGGACGGTTGGTCTTGTAGTCCACGACCAGGATCCGCTCGTCGCCGGCGACCAGGCGGTCGACCTGGCCCGAGACGACCTCGGCGCCGGCTTTTGCCTCGATCAAGCCCACCACCGGCGCCTCGGCCCGGCTCCCGGCCGCGAACAATTCGGTGAAGCCGGGATGCTCGAGGACCGCCAGCGTCACTTCCTGAATTTCGCGCCGCTCATCTTGCGAAAGGCCGTGCACCGGGCGGGCCAGGAAGCGCGCAGCCGCGTCCTTCCGGCGCGCGGGCGGCAAATCCGGCAGGCTCTGCAAGAGACGATGAATCAGCCGGCCGCGCCGGAACCGGCCGCCCTCGTCGGGGCCGCGCGGCGAGCGTACCGCCGGCTCGTCCTCGGACGGCCGGGACGGAGCGAGCGGCCGCGGCGGCGCCGGCTCCGGAGCCGGGGCTTCGCGCGCCCAGGCGGGCCGCCGCGCCTTGGATGGCCCACGGGGCGCGGTTTCGCGCACGCTGTCCGGTTCGGCCGACTGCGCAACATGCAAGCGCCAGCCCGGCCCGGCCCAGCCGCCCTCGACCCCGGCGGTGAAGTCGAAATGCCGCGCCTCGGCGACCCCCGCGAGCGCCCGTTCGACCAGCTTGTACCAGCAGTCCGCGGGCGCCGCCGTCTTCATGTTCCAGCCGCAGACGTAAAGCCGGTCTTCCGCCCGGGACATCGCCACATAGAGCAGGCGGCGGTATTCCCGAAGCTGCGCCGCCCTGTCGGCGGCGCGCGCCTGGAGGGCGGCATCGCCGTCGTAGGTCTTGCGCAGCGGCCAGAGGGCAAGCCCGCCGTCTCGTTCGAGCCAGAACAGGCCGTTTCTCGCCCTGGGCACCTGCATGGTATCCGGCAGGATGACGACCGGCGCCTGCAGGCCCTTGGCGCCGTGCACGGTGATGACCCGCACGGCGTCGTGGCCGTGTTCCATGTCGCGCTTGACCTCCTGGGCCCCGGCCTCGAGCCAGTGCAGGAATCCCTCCAGCGAGGGGACGTGCTCGCGTTCGTAGGCCAGCGCGAGCGACAGGAATTCCTCGATCGGATCGCCGGCATCCGGCCCCAGGCGGGCAAGCAGCCGTTCCCGCCCCCGGCCGCCGCCCCAGTCCCGGTTCAGGATCTCGGCGTACAACTCGTAGGGTGGCACGAAATCGGCGCGCGCCAGCAACGCGGTGAGATGCTCCCGCGCCGCCCGGAACGCCGGGTCCCTTGCCGCCTGCGCGGCGAGCGAATTCCACAAGGACCCGGAACGCTTATGGGCGAGGGTGAAGAGCTGCTCCTCGGTCAGGCCGACAAGGGGGCCCTTGAGCACGACGGCCAGCATCAGGTCGTCGCCCGGCAACAGGAGGACCCGGCCGAGCGCGACCAAATCCATGACCGCGAGTTGCTCTCTCAGCACCATGCGGTCGACGCCTGCGACCGGCACGTCGAGGCGTTTCAGTTCGCGCACCAGCTCCTCGACGAATTCGTTGCGCCGGCGCACCAGGACCAGAATATCCCCGGGCCTGAGCCGCCGGTTCTTCGACTCCAGCAGGGAGTCCGGATCCGCCGCGCCCTGTTTCGCCGTGGTCCAGCGCCAGATCCGGTGGGCGATGAGCCGCGCCAGGCGCGCCCGCGCCGGTGCGGCGCCCCGGCGCTCGAGCGGCGGCTTCCAGGGTCGGGTCCCGTCGTCTTCGGCCGGCGCGGCGGGCGGCCAAAGCTCGACCACGCCGGCCTGGCCGATGCGCACCGGCTGGTGCCCAAGCGCCGCTTCCTCGAAGAGCACGCCGTCCCGGGCGGGGTCTTGCCCGAAGACCGCATCGACGGCCTTGAGCACCGCCGCGCCGGAGCGGAAGGAGACGCCGAGGTCGATCGTTTGCCAGTCCTGCCCGGCGGTGCGGGCGCGTTCGGCGAAATGCGCCCGCATCGCCGCGAAGGCCATCGGATCGGCCCGCTGGAAGCTGAAGATCGACTGCTTGGCGTCGCCCACGGCGAAGACCGTGCGCGGGCCTTCCCGTGCGCCCTCGCCGGCGAAGAACTCCGCGGTCAGCGCGTCGATCACCTGCCACTGTTCCGGGTTGGTGTCCTGCGCCTCGTCGATCAGGACGTGGTCCAGGCCGCCGTCCAGCTTGAACAGCACCCAGGCGGCAACCCCGGGCCGTTGCAGCAGGTCGCGCGCGTTCAGGATCAGATCGTCGTAATCGAGCAGGGCGCGGGCCCGCTTGTGCCGCTCGTAGGCTTGCAGGATGGCGTCGCCCAGACGCAGCAGCGCCGCGGTGGCGCGCGCCACGGTGATGCTCCGCAGCTTGGCGCGCACGGCGCCCAGGCGCATGGCCTCGCCGGCCAGGACCGCGTCGATTCCCGGTGCGGCAGCCAGCGAATCCTTATGGACCAGTGTTTTGAAGGGGTCCCCTTCGCCCTTGTCCGTGAAGAAGGCGCCCAGGTAACCCTGAAATCCGGCGGCCCGTTCTCCGGGTTCGGCCAACCAGGCCGCGATGCGCGCGCCATGATCCCGGTCGGTCTTGTTTCCGTCGGCCATCGCCTCGGCGGCCAAACGCAGACCCATGAGATCGACCGCCTGATCGGCACAGGCCTCCGCAAGGACGCGCTCCAGCGTCTCGTCTTCGGCCACCCCGAGAACCCGGAACACCGCGGCCGTGACGCCCTCGATGCCGCCGTGCCGGCCAAGCAGGCGTTTGAGCCGGGCGCGCTCCTTAATCAGCTCGGCCATCAATTCGGTGAAGCTTTGCTCCTGGGCGTACACGGTGACCTCGGCGAGCGCGGCGGCCAGCGGCGCGGAAGGCGAATCGTCGTCGGCATCGTCCCGGGCAACGGCCAGGACCTCCTCGCGCGCGTGCCCGAGCATTTCCTGCGCCGAGCGGTCGTCCAGCACCTGGAAGTGCGGCGCGATATCGGCCTCGAGCGGAAAGCGGCCGAGCAGCGACTGGCAGAAGGCGTGGATGGTCTGGATCTTCATGCCGCCGGGCGCGTCCAGCACGCGCGCGAAAAGCTGCCGGGCCCGCACCAAATGCGAATCCTCCGGTGGATCGCCCAGAAGCCCGGTCAATTCGATCGTCAGGTCGTCCTCGGCCATGGTGGCCCAACGGCCCAGACGCTGGGCCAGGCGGTTCGCCATCTCCGCGGCCGCCGCCTTGGTGAAGGTCAGGCAGAGGATTCGCGCGGGCGCGGTGCCGTGGAGCATCAAGCTGAGAACCCGGTCGGTCAGAACCTTGGTCTTGCCGGTCCCCGCCGAGGCGGCGACCCAGACCGAGGCCGCGGGGTCGGCGGCGCGGCGCTGCGCCTCGTCCGCCTGCGTCCGGGCGCTCATGACCGCCGCGCTCATTCGGCCTCCGCCCCGGTCCCGCCGGCGGCCCATTCCTTGACCCGGGCGAGATGCGCGTAGTCGCTGAAGCGCCGCGCCCATTCCGGCCGCGGCAGCGCGTGATAGGGGGTCGCCGGATCGTCGAAGGCGGCGACCAGCGTGCGCAGGCGATCCAATGCCCTGGCGGCGTGCACATCTGGGTCACCTTTGACCAACTCTTTCTCGCCCGCCCGTTCGGCGCCCGTCAGCCGCCAATATTCCAGCCGCTTGACCGATTGCGCCTCGACGCCCGGAAAGCCGCCATCGAGCGCAATCGCCGCCTCCAGGGGAAGTTGCGGAGCGATACCCAGGTCCACGTCCTTGCGCCGCGGGAGCGCCCCGGTCTTGTAGTCGAGAATCGCGAGGGCGCCGTCGGCGAGCAGATCGATGCGGTCGGCCTTGGCGGTCAGCGTGAAGGCCCGGCGCGGCGTGTCGAGGTCGAGCTTGCCGCGGACTTCACCGAAGGACCGCGCGATCTCCGCGCGGCGCGCCCGATCGGCCTCGGCAAACCAGCGGGCGATCCGCTTGTAGCGCGGCCACCAGAAGGCCCAGATGCCGGGAATGGCCCGGAACCGCCGGAAGACTTGGCGGCCGATCTCGAGCAGGGCCGCCTCGGGATCGTCCGGCAGGGATTCCGGATAGCGCTTGAGAAAGATCTCCAGCGCCTCGTGCACCAGGATGCCGCGCTCGGCGGCGCCGGGGTCGGCATCGATCGGGTCGAGCGGCGAGAGTTCCAGGATTTCCTTGGCGTAGAGGTCGTAAGGATCGCGCATCCAGGTCTCGACGCCGGTAACCGATAATTGCCGCGGCCGGGCCTCAAGCGGCGGCCTCGGCGCCGGCGGCCGGGCCGGGACCGTTTCCGCCGGCCGGTCGAGCGCTGCGGCCCAGGCGAGCCATTGCGGCCCCTCGGCCACAAGCGCAGCGGACAGACCCAGCGCCTGGAGCAGGGCATCGAGTCGCAACAGCCAGCGCGACGGCACGCTGGGAGCGCCCTCGACGCGGGTGGCCCGGGTCAGGTAGACGCGGGATGCGCAGAACGCCTGGGCGAAGTCGTGCGCCGAAAGCCCGATCCGGCGCTCGGGCAACGGCAGGCCGAAGTCGCCGCACATGGGCCGGCTGAGCCAGGGGCCCGGATCCACCTCGGCCGGCCAGGTGCCCTCGTTCAAACCGCCAAGGACAACCACGTCCACATGCTGCAGGCGCGCCTCGAGCGGCCCCCAGATGCTGAGCCGCGGATGTCCGCCGTAGCGCGGCCGCACCACGCGCCCGGCAAGCAGTGCGGACAGCACCGCCGGATAGCGCTCGCCCTTAAGCGCCGGCGCATCGGCCGCCGCCTGGCGCAACTCGGCGATGAAGTCGGCCGCGGCCTCGCCCGCATCGCCGGCCCACAAGCGGGCCGCTCCGCTCGCCTCCGTCGTGGCGGCAAGCGCTTCGGCGAAGCCGATGTGGGCATCGACGATTCCGCCCAGCGTCGCGCCGCGCTCGAGCGCCGCAACGAAGGGCGCGGCCATCCTCTCCAGCCCATTGAGCCACGCGGCCAGGCCGTCTGGTTGGCCGACGGCGCGCAGGGCCTCGTGCAAGCCTGCGAAGCCCGGCGCCGGCCTGGGACCGCGCAAGACCGCGCGTTCCAGATCGCGGACCCGGCCGCGGAAGGCTGCGGGGTTCCCACCCCCGGCGGCGAGTGGATGCTTGAGCGCGGCCAAGAGCGGAAGCGGCGCCAGGTCCCCGGCCGCCATCTCGGCGGTCAGGCGCAGGAAGCTGCCGGGCGGGCTGTGCGACAAGGGTATGCCGGCCGAATCGTCGACCGCGATGCCCCAGCGCTCCAGTTCCGCCGCCACCCGACGGGCAAGCGCGCGGTCCGGCGTCACCAGGGCCGCGCGGCGGCCCTTGCGATTGAGCGCGCGGCGCAGCAGAAGGGCGACCACCGCCGCCTCCTCGCCCGGGCCGGGGCAGTCGATGCGCTTGACGCCCTTGAGCGCTTGGGCCAGCCGTTCCGGCGCCGCCGCATCGGCGAATTCCCGCCAGCGCGCCGTGGCCGCGGCCGGCATCAACGCGGCGTTCACGATCCGGGCGCGCGCGGCAGGCGTTTCGGGCACGCCCACATACGGCCAGGGGCGAACCCGATCGCGGGGGATCCCGATGCGCGCGAGCAAGAGCCCCAGGCCGTGCTGCGGATGGGCCGGGTCCTCCTCGATCGCCGCCCAGGTTTCCTCGTCGGCCTCGAGATCGAGGCCGGGCAGGACCACCATGCCCCGAGGCAGGCCCGCGACGACCCCGATCAGGGCCGCGGTGGCCGGGATGCTGCCGGTCGACCCGGCGGCGATCACCGGCGCCTCCGGCGGGGCGCGGCGCCAAGCCTCCGCCTGGGCCTCGAGCAGCAGACGGCGCCGCGCGGCCGGGCCAATGCAGCCCTCCGCCCGCTCAATCGCCGGCCACTCATGGGCCAGGATGCCGAGGAACTCGAGGGTGATCTGCCAGTGCGCGGCGTAATCCTCGGGCACCAGCTCCGCCAGCCGGTCGAAGCTCAAGCCCTCGGTCTCGACCTGGTCGAGCAGGCGGGCGAGCGCGCCGGCCAGCCGCACCGCCTGGTCCTCGCTCGGCGGCTCGCCGCGCACTTCGCCCCAATGCCGGATCAAGCGGCTGAGCAGAAGCTGGCGCTTGAGGGGCGGCATGGCGGGCGGCAGATCGGCGATCCCGGCCGCGCCGATCTCCGCGTCTTCGCCGGCGAGCAGCAATTCATCGGCGTCCAGGTCGCCCAGCGGCAGGAGCCGGGGCAGCAGCAGGGCGCGCCCCTTTGTGGCGCGCAGGAAGGCCTCCTGCAAGGCCCGGCCGGCGCGCCGGGTCGGCAGCAACACCGTGGCCCGCGCGAGCTCCAAGGGATCCCCGCCAAAGCGCTGCAGCATGCCCCGCGCCAGGGCATCGACGAAGGACACGCCCGGCGGAATGTTATAAACGTGCGGCACCCCGGCGCGCATCCCTTGGCCCCCTCGCGCGGGACACATCATCGCTGGACCGCATGGAACGACAAGTGGTGCAGCGCATCCTCGGCCTCCCGCAGCGACTCCGGCGTGCCGATATGGAACCACTCGCCGTCGTGCCGCAGGCCCCACAGGCGCTCCGCCGCCGCCGCCTTGTCGAAAACCAGGTTGAGCGAGAACGCCTCCTCCGGCGTGCCCTCGAAGAGCCGCGGGTGCAGGATCTGGACGCCGGCGAAGACGAAGGGCGCGACCTCGCGCTCGGCGCGCCGGCGCAAGGACCCCGTCGGGGACATGATGAAGTCGCCGCGCCCATCGTACCCGACGGCGAAAGCGGTCGGATGCAACAGCAGGAGCGCGTCCATGGTCGCCTCGTCCCAGGCCTCCGCCATGCGCCGAAGCGCCGGCGTCTGCCCGTCCAGCCAGCTCACGTCGCCGTTGATGACGAAGAAGGCCCGCCGACCCAGCTTCGGCAGGGCCCTGCGCACGCCGCCGCCGGTCTCGAGCCGCGCATGTTCGTGCGAAAAGATGACGCGCGGGCGCGTTCGGTCCTCGAGATGCGCCTCGATCATCTCGCCCAGGTGATACAGGTTGATCACCACCTCAGGGACGCCCACCGCGTCCAGCCGGTCGAGGATGGAATCGAGAAGCGTCCGGCCGCGCAGCTCGATCAGCGGCTTGGGCCGCGAGTCGGTAATGGGGCGCATGCGCTCGCCCAAGCCCGCGGCCAGAACCATGGCGCGCTCGGGTCCCGGCTTGGTGGGCCTGGCTTCCGGGTTCATCGCTGGTCCGCCGCCGGCGGCATGACCCGCTCGGGCGGCGGCACCTCGCGGTCGAACCAGTCCTTGACCGGGGACAGCGCCGGATTCGCCAGACCGGCTTCCAGCAGGCGCCAGACCCGCGGAATGTGCTGCAGGTACTGGGATTTGCCATCGCGCCGGCTCAACCGCGTGAAGATGCCGATAATCTTGGCGGCGCGCTGTGCGCCGAGCACCGCGTAGGAGGCAATAAAGGCTTGGCGATCGAGCCCGGGAAAGGCCGCCAGGTAGCGTTCCAGCATCTCCGCCACCACCGCGGGCGAGACGTCGCGCCGGGCGTCCTCCAGCAACGAGACCACGTCGTAGGACACCGGCCCCAGAACCGCGTCCTGAAAGTCGAGCAGGCCACAGGCGGCGACGTCGCCGCGGCCTTCCAGCAGCATGAGATTATCGACGTGATAATCGCGCAGCACGAGGCAATCGGGCACCGCCCGGGCGATCGGGAAAACCTCGAGCCAGGCCCGGACGTAGGACTCGCGCAAGTCCGCCGGGGTCGGCTTGCCGCGCAGCGCCGGCAAGGTCCAGTCGGGCAGGAGCGTCGCCTCGTCGGTAAGCCGGGCATCGTCGTAGGGCGGCAGGCCGGCGCCCGGATTTGCACCGACCACCGCCGCGTCCGGGCGCCAGCGGCGGTGCAACGCGATGAGGACATCGGTGGCCAGGCGATAGAGCGGCGCCTCCGCCGCACCTTCCGCAAGCACCCTGGTGAAGGTCCTATCGCCGAAGTCCTCGAGCAGCATGAGGCCCGCGGCCGCGTCCACTTCCAGCGGGCGCGGCGCGCTCAGGCCCAGGGCGAGGAGCCGCTGCGCGACGCCGTGAAAGGCCCGGACGTTCTCCTTTGGCGGCGGCGCGTCCATCAGCACCGCGCTCGCCTCGTCGCGGGTGAGGCGCTCGTAGCGGCGGAACGAAGCGTCGCCGGCGAGCGGCCGGCGCGCGGCATCGCCCCAGCCGGCCGCGGCCAGGAAATCGGCGATCAAGCGGCCGCGCTCAGTCATGGCGGCCCAGCCTCCGCAGCCGCGCCGGCCAGGTGCCGGCCCCGGACAGTATCGCCCGGCGCGCATCGCGCCGATCGGCATAGACGAGCCGAACCTCGAGCCGGCCGGGCGGCAACAACGGACCCAACCGCTCCGGCCACTCGATCAGGCTGATCGCCTGGCCGAGCGCCTCTTCCAGGCCCAGTTCGTAGACCTCCGCCGGCCGCTCGAGACGGTAGAGGTCGAAGTGCCAGACCGGCGCCGGCTCGCGCTCGTAGGTCTGCAGCAAGGTGAAGGTCGGGCTGGGCACCTCCTCCGGCACCCCGGCCTTCCCCGGCCGGCGAGCCCCGGGGCTCTCCTCCGGGCCGCGGTCCGCCGGGCGGGGCAGGGCGTTGATGAAAGCGCGGGCAAACGTGGTCTTGCCGGTGCCGAGCTCGCCGCACAGCGCGATCACGTCGCCCGGCGCCGCCAGCTGCGCCAAATCCCGCGCCAGGGCGGCGGTCGCGGCCTCGTCGGGCAGCGCGAAGTCGAGGCTCGAGGGGCGCGGTTGCGGCGCGGCCATGATGGGTGGTTTTACCGGGCGCACGGGTCCCCGGCAACCGGCGAGACGACGCTTAAGGTCGCGCCACGCCGGGCCCTCTGCGAGGCTTGCCAAGCGTGGAACCCACGGCCATGTTTAGCGCCGAGTGCCGCCGCCGCCCAGGGTTCCCCGGGTCATGAGCGTAACCAGAACAGACGTCGCCATTGTCGGCGCCGGGCCGGTCGGCCTCTTCGCCGTTTTCCAGTGCGGCATGCTCAAGATACGTTGCCAGGTGATCGATACCCTCGAGGTGATCGGCGGCCAGTGCGCGGCGCTCTACCCGGAAAAGCCGATCTACGACATCCCCGGGTACCCGAAGATCATGGCCGCCGAGCTGATCGACCGGCTGGCCGAACAGGCCGCCCCCTTCGATCCGGTCCATCACCTGGGTCAGCGGGTCGTTGCGGTGTCGCCCCGGGGCGCGCGCTGGTTGATCGAAACCTCGATCGGCACCCGGATCGACGTTCGGGCGATCGTGATCGCCGCCGGCTGCGGCGCCTTCGGGCCCAACCGGCCGCCGCTTGCCGGGATCGAGGATTACGAGGGCAAGAGCGTCTTCTACCTGGTGCGGCGGCGCGAGGATTTCCGGGGCAAGCGCGTGGTGATTGCGGGGGGCGGGGACTCGGCGCTCGACTGGGCCATCTCGCTCGCCGAACTGGCGGACAAGATCTACGTCGTCCACCGCCGGCCCAAGTTCCGCGCCGCGCCGGAAAGCGTCGCCCGGATGCACGGACTCGCCGCGCAGGGCGGACCGGTGGAAATCGTCGTGCCCTATCAACTCCACGGCCTGGAGGGCCGGGACGGCGTCCTCGACGCGGTGTCGGTCCGGACCCTGGACGGCGAGGCCCGGCGCCTTAAGGCCGATGTCCTCCTGCCCTTCTTCGGGCTGTCGATGAACCTGGGGCCGATCGCCGATTGGGGCCTCAACCTGGACCGCAACCTGATCACGGTCGACCCGGCGACCTGCGCGACGAATGCCCCGGGCATTTTCGCCATCGGCGACATCGCGGCCTACCCGGGCAAGCTCAAGCTGATCGTCTCGGGGTTTTCCGACGCGGCGGTGGCGGCGCACGCCATCTACGGCCTGGTCCACCCGGACCGCGCGTTGCACTGGGAATACTCGACCATCAAGGGCGTGCCGGGACTGACCTGAGGGCGCTGTCCCGAACCGGCCGGTGAAACGGAAAATTGAACCACAGAGACGCCGCGACCGAAGCGGTGTTCACAGAGGCCGTGCCTTCTACGCGGAGTCCAAATGACTGAGTGATTTTGGACTCCTAGA
>JBHIDD010000019.1:0-14885 GCA_046759925.1 Kiloniellaceae bacterium | reverse complement strand
GGTCACGACGCTGGATAACAGGAAGGCCGGCGAGATCGATCTCGACGAGGCGGTCTTCGGACTGGCGCCGCGCAAGGATTTGCTTGCCCGGATGGTCAACTGGCAACTCGCCAAGCGCCGGGCCGGGACGCACAAGGTCAAGGGGCGCAGCGACGTCGTCGCCTCGACCCGGAAGGTTTCGCGTCAGAAGGGCCTGGGCCGCGCCCGACACGGGACTCCCACCGTGGCGCAGTTCCGCGGCGGCGGCCGCGCCTTCGGTCCCGTGGTGCGCGACCACGCCCACAGGCTGCCCAAGAAGGTGCGCAAGCTGGCGCTCAAGACCGCTCTGTCGGCCAAGGCGGCCGAGGGCAAGCTGATCGTCCTCGAGGCGGCCAAGGTCGAGGACGCCAGGACCGCGGAGCTCGCCAGGAAGTTGGGCAAGCTCGGCTGGTCTTCGGTGCTGGTCATCGACGGGACCGCGGTGGACCAGGGCTTCGCCCGGGCGGCGCGCAACATTCCGGGTGTCGATGTCCTGCCGCAACAGGGCGCCAACGTTTACGACATTCTGCGCCGCGAGACGCTGGTTCTGACCAAGGATGCGGTGCAGGCGCTGGAGGCGCGGCTGAAATGAGCAGAGGCCGCCGATACAAGAAGTCCGCGGTGACGGTCTCCCTCGAGCGGCGGTACGAAGTCATCCGCCGCCCGGTGGTGACCGAGAAATCGACCTTGGGTTCGGAACACAACCAGGTGGTCTTCCAGGTCCCGATGGATGCCACCAAGCCGGAGATCAAGGCCGCCGTGGAGGACCTGTTCGAGGTCAAGGTGAAGGCCGTCAACACGCTGCGCCAGAAGGGCAAGACCAAGCGGTTCCGCGGCCGCCCGGGCCGGCAGGCGGCCGCCAAGAAGGCTTACGTGACCCTCGAGGAAGGTCACAGCATCGACGTGACCACGGGTATTTAGTGCCCACCATGATAGGAGGACGACACGTATGACGGTCTTGCAGGGTCTCTCGGCTAGGAGCGTGGTCCGCCGTGATGTTGGTGCATCACAAGGGCCGCGCGACGACGCCCGAAGGGCGTGCAAGACCGCCCGGAGGGTCGCTTTTCGCGGCCTCTGGCGGGCGTCGGCGCCGCTTGACGATGTGTGCCGGCATAGCCTGCCCGTCGCCTCCTACCCAGAGGGCGTGAAAAGACGATCGGACGTATCATCCTCCTATCATGGTGGGCCCTAGAACCATGGCGCTGAAAAACTTCAATCCGGTCACCCCGGGCCGCCGCAACCTGGTTTTGGTGGACCGCGCCGGCCTATGGAAGGGCAAGCCGGTCAAGAAACTGACCGAGGGCCTGTCCGAGAAGGGCGGGCGCAACAACACGGGCCGGATCACGGCGCGCCGGCGCGGCGGCGGGCACAAGCGGAACTATCGCCTAATCGACTTCAAGCGACGCAAGTTCGGCGTGCCGGCCAAGGTGGTGCGCCTGGAGTACGACCCGAATCGCACCGCGTTCATCGCGCTCATCGAGTACGCGGACGGCGAGCTGAGCTACATCCTGGCCCCCCAACGCCTGGCCGTGGGCGATACGGTCATTGCCGGGGAGAAGGCTGACATCAAGCCAGGCAACGCGATGTTGCTGGCGTCCATCCCGGTCGGGACGATCGTGCACAACGTGGAAATGAAGCCCGGCAAGGGCGGCCAGATCGCACGCTCCGCCGGGACCTACGTGCAGCTGGTCGGGCGGGATGCCGGCAATGCCCTGCTGCGCCTCGGTTCCGGCGAGGTCCGCATGGTCCGGGCCGAGTGCATGGCGACCGTCGGCGCGGTGTCCAACCCGGACCAGGCCAACATCAAGCTCGGCAAGGCCGGGCGCAAGCGCTGGCTGGGCAAGCGCCCCTCGGTGCGCGGCGTCGCCATGAACCCAGTCGATCACCCGCACGGGGGCGGCGAAGGCCGCACCTCGGGCGGCCGTCACCCGGTCACCCCCTGGGGCAAGCCGACCAAGGGCGCCAAGACCCGCCGCAACAAGAAGACGGACGCCATGATCCTGCGCCGACGTCGCAGGAAGCGCTAGGGGAGGCCGGTCGTGGCACGCTCTGTCTGGAAAGGCCCGTTCGTCGACGGTTACATGCTCAAGAAAGCCGAGGAGGTGCGCGCCTCGGGGCGCAATGAGATCATCAAGACCTGGTCGCGGCGCTCGACGATCATGCCGCAGTTCGTGGGGCTCACCTTCGGCGTTTACAACGGCAGGAAGTTCCTGCCCGTCCTGGTCACCGAGAACATGGTCGGTCACAAGTTCGGGGAGTTCGCGCCGACCCGGACGTTCCACGGCCACGCCGCCGACAAGAAGGCGAAGAGGGCTTGAACCCGATGGGTAAACCGAAGCACCAACGCCGCCTGGCCGAGACCGAGGCCAAGGCCGTGGCCCGCAACCTGCGGACCAGCGCGCGGAAGCTGAATCTGGTGGCCGAGACCATCCGCGGCAAGAGCGCGGAGGCGGCGCTCTCGGAACTCACCTTTTCCAAGCGGCGGATCGCGGCGGATGTGAAGAAGGTCCTGCAGTCGGCGATTGCCAATGCGGAAAACAACCATCAGCTGGATGTGGACCGGCTCTACGTGGCCGAGGCCACGGTGGGAAGAAGCTTCGTCCTGAAGCGCTTCCGGGCCCGGGCCCGCGGCCGGGTGGGGCGAATTCTGAAGCCTTGGAGCAACCTGACCGTCGTGGTGCGCGAGCGCGAGGAAAACGTCTAATGGGCCAGAAAGTCAATCCGATCGGTATGCGCCTGGGCATCAACCGGACCTGGGATTCCCGCTGGTACGCCGACGCCAACTATTCGGAACTGCTGCACGAGGATCTGCGCATCCGCCGCTACCTGCACGAGCGCCTGCAGCAGGCCGGGGTCTCCCGCATCGTCATCGAGCGGCCGGCCAAGAAGGCCCGGATCACGATCCACACCGCCCGCCCGGGGGTGGTGATCGGCAAGAAGGGCGCGGACATCGACAAGCTGCGCAACGACTTGCAGAAGATGACCGGCAGCGAGGTGCACCTGAACATCGTCGAGATCCGCAAGCCGGAGATCGACGCCAGGCTGGTCGCCGAGAACATCGCCAGTCAGCTGGAGCGGCGCGTCGCCTTCCGCCGGACCATGAAGCGTGCCGTGCAGTCGGCCATGCGCCTGGGCGCGAACGGCATCCGGATCAACTGCGGCGGGCGCCTCGGCGGCGCGGAAATCGCGCGCACCGAATGGTATCGCGAAGGCCGGGTGCCGCTGCACACCCTGCGCGCCGACGTCGACTACGGCGAGGCCACCGCCCGGACCACCTACGGGACCTGCGGGGTCAAGGTCTGGGTCTTCAAGGGCGAGATCCTGGCGCACGACCCCTTGGCCCAGGAGAAGCGAACACAGGAGATGCACCGGGCGCGCTGACCCGAGCGCCCCGGGCCGAGGACACGACAAGCCATGCTGCAGCCGAAGCGAAGCAAATACCGCAAGGCCCATAAGGGCCGGATTCACGGCAAGGCCAAGGCCGGCACCGCGCTGAACTTCGGCGCCTATGGCCTGAAAGCGACCAGCCCGGGCCGCGTTTCGGCCCGCCAGATCGAGGCCGCGCGCCGGACCATCACGCGTCACATGAAGCGTGTCGGCAAGCTCTGGATCCGGGTCTTCCCGGATGTGCCGGTCTCGCAAAAGCCGGCCGAGGTGCGTCAGGGCAAGGGCAAGGGCTCGCCCGAGTGGTGGGCCGTGCGCGTGAAGCCCGGACGCATCATGTTCGAATTGGACGGCGTGTCCCGGGAGTTGGCGCGCGAGGCCCTCACTCTGGCCTCCGCCAAGCTGCCGGTCGGTACCAAGTTCGTCAGCCGTCTGGGCGAGGAGGGCTAAGCCATGAAGGCCGCCGATCTGAGGACCAGAACCGCGGACGAGCTCAAGGACACGCTGACCGGCCTCAAGAAGGAGCAGTTCAACCTGCGGTTCCAGAAAGCCAGCGGGCAGCTCGAGAACACGGCGCGTCAGCGCCAAGTCCGCCGCGACATCGCGCGTATCAAGACGGTCCTGCGCGCAATCGAGCGGGCCGCGTCCTAGGGGAGATCGAACGATGCCGCGTCGTGTGTTGCAAGGGGTGGTGGTCGGCGACAAGGGCGACAAGACGGTGACCGTTCTGGTCGAACGGCGCGTCATGCACCCCCTTTACAAGAAGTTCATCAAGCGCTCGAAGAAGTACCTGGCCCACGACCAGGACAACCGTTTCAAGGTCGGCGACTTGGTGCGGATCGAGGAGTGTCCCCCGATCTCCAAGACCAAGTCCTGGCAAGTCATCGGCGATGGGCCGGACGCTCGCTAGCGCCATGGAGAGCGGGACGCCATGATTCAGATGCAGACCCAGCTCGACGTCGCCGATAACTCCGGCGCCCGGCGGGTGCAGTGCATCAAGGTGCTTGGCGGCTCCAGGCGCAGGACCGCCGGAGTCGGCGACGTGATCGTGGTCTCGGTCAAGGAGGCGATTCCGCGTGGCCGGGTGAAGAAGGGCGACATCCACCGCGCCGTGATCGTGCGCACGGCCAAGGAAATCCGCCGATCCGACGGCAGCGCGATCCGCTTTGACAGCAACGCCGCGGTCTTGATCAGCAGGCAGGGCGAGCCGATCGGCACCCGCATCTTCGGGCCGGTCACGCGCGAGCTCAGGGCGCGGAAATTCATGAAGATCATCTCGCTCGCCCCCGAGGTGCTGTGATGGCCCGGAAGTTCAAGGTCAGGAAGGGCGATCGGGTGACCGTGATTGCCGGCCGCGACAAGGGCAAGACGGGCGAGGTGCTTCGCGTATTCCGGAAGCAGTCCAGGGTACTGGTCCAGGGCGTGAACATGGTCCAGCGGCACCAACGCCCGACCCAGGCCGGCCCGGGCGGGATCGTCGAAAAGGAGACGCCGCTGCACATCTCCAACGTCGCCCACATCGACCCCAAGTCCGACCGGCCGACGCGCGTCGGCATCCGGGTCGAGACGGGCAGCCGCAAGGTGCGCTACGCCAAGCGCTCCGGCGAAGCAATCGATCTATAGTTGCGGGCGAGGCAGGACCATGGCACCGCGCTTGCAGGAGCATTACGAATCGGTGGTGAAGCCCGCGCTCATGGCGGAGTTCGGCTACAAGAACGCCATGGAAGTTCCGCGGCTCGAAAAGATCGTGGTCAACATGGGCGTCGGCGAAGGCGTGCAGGACCAGAAGAAGGTCCAGGCCGCGTCCGGCGAACTGGCCTTGATTGCCGGCCAGAAGCCGATTGTCACCCGGGCCAAGAAGTCGGTCGCCGCCTTCAAGCTGCGCGCGGGCATGGCCGTGGGCTGCAAGGTCACCCTGCGCCGCGAGCGGATGTACGAATTCCTGGACCGGCTGATCACGATCGCCCTGCCACGCGTGCGCGATTTCCGCGGCATATCGGCCGAGAGCTTCGACGGGCGCGGCAACTTCGCAATGGGTCTCAAGGAGCAGATCGTGTTCCCGGAAATCGACTACGACCGGGTCGGCGAGATTCGGGGGCTCGATGTCGCGATCTGCACCACCGCGAAGACCGACGCGGAGGCAAGGGCGCTGCTCAAGGGCTTCGACATGCCGTTGAGCGGCTGAGCAAGGGAAGGGGTTGAACGGACCATGGCTAAGAAGAGCGCCATCTACAGGAACAAGAAGCGCAGAGAAATCGCCCGGCGCGACGCGCCCAGGCGCGCCAGGCTCAAGGCGATCGCCAGGGACCGCGCGCTGGCGCCCGAGGAGCGGTTCCAGGCTTACCTCAAGCTGGCCGCCCTGCCGCGCAGCGGCGCCCGCGTGCGGGTGCGCAACCGCTGCCAGCTCAGCGGTCGGCCGCGCGGCTTTTACCGCAAGTTCAAGCTCTCGCGCATTGCGTTGCGCGAACTGGCGTCGGTCGGGCAGATCCCCGGCATGGTCAAGTCGAGCTGGTAGGAAGGGAAGCGGGCAATGGCGATGAGCGATCCTCTGGGGGATATGCTGACCCGCATCCGCAACGGGCAGCGGATTGGCAAGTCCAAGGTCCGGGCGCCGGCCTCCAGGCTGCGCTCGAACGTGCTCGAGGTGCTGAAGCGCGAGGGCTACATCCGCGGTTTCCGGGTCGAGGAACAGCGCCCCGGCATCGGCGAGCTGGAGATCGAGTTGAAGTACAACGACGGCGTGCCGGTGATCCAGGAGATCGCCCGGGTGTCCAGGCCGGGCCAGCGGGTGTACTCGAAGATTAAGGAATTGCCACGCTATTACAACGGGTTGGGCATTACCATCCTATCCACGCCGCGGGGCGTGATGTCGGACCAGGAGGCGCGTGCCGCCAATGTCGGCGGCGAGGTCCTCTGCCGCGTGTTTTGACGGATGAAGCCATGTCTCGTGTCGGAATGATGCCCGTCGAGGTGCCGAGCGGCGTCGAGGTCGCTGTCGACGGCAAACTGATCACGGCCAAGGGCAAGCTGGGCGAGCTCGCTTACGAGGCGACCGACGAGGTCACCATAGCGCTCGAGGACGGCAAGGTCATCGTGAAACCGGTCGACGAGTCGGCCCGGGCCCGGGCCATGTGGGGTACCGCGCGCGCCCGGGTGCAGGCCATGGTAAGCGGCGTCTCGGAGGGCTTCACCAAGAACCTGGAGATCAGCGGCGTCGGCTACCGGGCCGCGGTGCAGGGGAATAAGCTGAACCTGCAGCTCGGGTTCAGCCACGACATCCACTACCCGATTCCCGAGGGAATCACGATCGAGTGCGCGAAGCCGACCAGCATCACGATCTCCGGCGCGGACAAGCAGAAGGTCGGTCAGGTTGCGGCGGAAATTCGCGGCTACCGGCCGCCCGAGCCTTACAAGGGCAAGGGCGTGAAGTACGCGGACGAATTGATTCTGCGCAAGGAAGGCAAGAAGAAATAGGGCCATGCTGACTGGAAGAGAAATGGCCGAGCGCCGCAAGCGCCGGGTCCGCTGGCAGATTGGGCGCAAAGGCAAGGGTCGGCCGCGATTGTCGGTCTTCCGCTCCAACAAGCACATCTACACGCAGGTCATCGACGACGCCCGCGGGGCGACGCTGGCGGCGGCCTCGAGCATCGACAAGTCGCTCAAGGGAAAGCTCAAGAACGGCGCCGACAAGGCGGCGGCGGCGGAGGTGGGCAAACTGATCGCCGAGCGGGCGCTCGCCGCCGGGGTCAGGGAGGTGGTCTTCGACCGCGGCAGGTATCTCTTTCACGGCCGCGTCGAGGCGCTGGCGAACGCGGCGCGCGAAGCCGGCTTGTCGTTTTAATTTAGGGAAAGTCTTGACCGATGGCACAACCCCGCAGAGACAGACGGCCCCGGCGCGATGCGCGGCGCCCGCGCGACGACCGCGGCGCGCGCGAGGAGCCGGAGCTCATCGAGAAGCTGGTCGGCATCAACCGCGTCGCCAAGGTGGTCAAAGGCGGCCGGCGCTTCGGCTTCGCCGCCGTGGTGGTCGTGGGCGACGGCCGTGGCCGTGTCGGCCACGGCCACGGCAAGGCGCGGGAGGTGCCAGAAGCGATCCGCAAGGCGACCGAACAGGCCAAGCGCAGCATGATCCGCGTGCCGCTGCGCGAGGGTCGCACGCTGCACCACGACATCAGGGCGCGTTATGGTGCCGGCCGCGTGGTGCTGCGCGCGGCAAGCCCGGGCACGGGCATCATCGCCGGTGGCCCGATGCGCGCGATCTTCGAGGCCCTCGGGGTCCAGGATGTCGTCGCCAAGTCGATCGGCACCTCGAACCCTCACAACATGATCAAGGCCACCTTCGAGGGGCTGATGCGCAGCGCCAGCCCGCGCATGGTGGCCCAGCGTCGGGGTAAGAAGGTCTCCGACCTGCTCGGCGAACGGCGCGAGAGCGGCGCCGAAGCCCGGGAGTAAGCCGCCATGGCGGCGCCGAAGAAGACGATCACGGTGACCCAGATCGCCAGCCCGATCGGCCGGCCCAAGGACCAGCGGGCGACCCTGATCGGGCTCGGCCTGAACAGGATCAACCGCAGCCGCGAGCTCGAGGATACCCCGGCGGTGCGTGGCATGGTCGAAAAGGTGCGCCATCTGGTGCGGGTGGAAGGCGAATCCTGAACCGGCCGGGCCGGCACGGCGGCGCGGCAGACAAGGACAAGGCGCGATGAAACTGAACCAACTGTCCGATAACCCGAAAGCGCGCAAGGCCCGCAGGCGCGTCGGCCGCGGCAACGGCTCGGGCCGCGGCAAGACCGCCGGGCGGGGCCACAAGGGCCAGAAGTCGCGCAGCGGCACGGCGCTTAAGGGCTTCGAGGGCGGGCAGATGCCGCTCAACCGCCGGCTGCCCAAACGGGGCTTCAGCAACAAGTTCGCCAAGACCTACGCGGTGGTGAACCTTGGCCGGCTGCAGGCCGCGATCGACGCCGGCAAGCTGGACCCGAATAATCCGATCGATGCGAAGGCGCTCGTCGACGCCGGCGTGCTGACCCGCGCGCGCGACGGCGTCCGGCTGCTTGCAAAGGGCGCGTTGAAGGCCAAAGTGAATATCACCGCCGCCGGCGCATCCAAGGCGGCCGTTGCGGCCGTCGAGCAGGCGGGCGGCACCGTGACCGTGCCGGCCCGGGCGGCCGAGGGGCCAGAGGGCGACTGACCGGGGAGGACTAGATGGCTTCTGCCGCCGAGCAACTCGTCGCGAACATCAACTTTGGGGCGCTGTCCAAGGCCACCGAGCTCAAGAAGCGGATCTGGTTCACCCTGGGGGCCCTGGTCATCTACCGCCTCGGTACCTACATTCCGGCGCCGGGCATCGATCCGGTGATCCTGGAGCAGTTCTTCCAGCAGCAGGCCGGCGGCATCCTGGGCATGTTCAACATGTTCGCCGGCGGCGCGCTCGGCCGGATGACGGTCTTCGCCCTCAACGTCATGCCCTACATTTCGGCGGCCATCATCATGCAGCTGATGACCGCCGTATCGCCGAGCCTCGAGGCCTTGAAGAAAGAGGGCGAGGCCGGCCGGAAAAAGATCAACCAGTACACCCGCTACGGCACGGTGGGCCTGGCCGCCGTCCAGTCCTACGGGATCGCCGTCGGGCTCGAGAACATGACCGGGCCGGGCGGATCGGCGGTGCTGGATCCGGGGCTCTACTTCCGCTTCACCACGGTGGTCACGCTCACCGGCGGCACCATCTTCCTGATGTGGCTGGGCGAGCAGATTACCCAGCGCGGGGTCGGCAACGGCATCTCGCTGATCATCTTCTCCGGCATCGTCGCCAACCTGCCCCTGGCGGTGGCCAGCACGCTGGAACTGGGCCGAACCGGCGCGCTCTCCGTCGGCTTCATCATCTTCCTGCTGATCATGGCGGTTGCCGTGATCACCTTCATCGTGTTCATGGAACGCGCCCAGCGCCGGATCGTCGTCCAGTATCCGAAGCGCCAGGTCGGCGCCAAGATGTTCGGCGGCGAGAGCTCGCATCTGCCGATGAAGCTCAATCCCTCGGGCGTGATTCCGCTTATTTTCGCGTCCGCCCTGCTGCTCATGCCGCTCAGCGTCGTCGGGTTTTCCGGCGGCGCCGGCCCCGAATGGCTGACCTGGGTGACCTCGACGCTGGGCCGCGGCCAGCCAACCTATCTGTTCCTCTATATCGGCCTGATCGTTTTCTTCGCCTTCTTCTATACCGGAATCGTCTTCAACCCGGCGGACACCGCGGACAACCTCAAGAAAAATGGCGGTTTCATCCCGGGCATACGGCCGGGCAGCAACACGGCGGATTACCTGAGTCACATCCTCACGCGCTTGACCACCGTAGGGGCGATGTATCTCGCGCTGGTCGCCCTTCTGCCCGAAATCCTGATTTCACGCTTCGCCGTGCCCTTCTACTTCGGCGGAACCAGCCTGCTCATCGTGGTTTCGGTGACCATGGACACCGTCGCTCAGATCCACTCCCATCTCTTGGCGCACCAGTACGAGGGCTTGATCAAGAAGGCCAAGCTGAGGGGAAGGCGCGGGTGAACATCGTCCTTTTGGGTCCGCCGGGGGCCGGCAAAGGCACCCAGGCCAAACGGCTCGGGGAAAAGCATCACTTGGTCCAGCTCTCGACCGGCGACATGCTGCGCGCCGCGGTCGCCTCGGGCAGCGACGTCGGCCACGAGGCCAAGAAGGTCATGGACGCCGGCCAGCTCATGCCCGACGGGCTGATGATCCGGATGATCTCCGAGCGGATCGATCAGCCGGACTGCGCGCGGGGTTTCATTTTGGACGGTTTCCCGCGCACCACCCGGCAGGCCGAGGCGCTGGATGCCCTGCTCGCCGAGAAGGGATTGAAGCTCGATTCCGTGGTCGAGATGAGGGTCGACGAGGAGGCGCTGGTCGAGCGAATCACCGGCCGGTTCTCTTGCGCCAGTTGCGGCGCCGGATACCACGATAAGTTCCGGCGCCCGAAGGCGCGGAGCGCCTGCGATGCCTGTGGCGGCGCCCAGTTCAAGCGCCGCGCGGACGACAACGAGGAGACGGTGCGGGCGCGGCTTGCCGCCTATCGCGAGCAGACCGCCCCGATCCTGCCCTATTACAGGAAGAAGGGGATTTTGCGGACGGTCGACGGCATGGCCGGGATCGACGAGGTTGCCGGAGAGATCGAGGCGAAGCTCGCGGCGGCCTGACGGTTGACTTGGGGACCGTGAGACCTATAATCCCGGCTCCCCGGCGCCGGCCGCGACCGGAACTTTTCGCGTGTCCGGGTACATCTAGCGTCCGAGAGGTTTAAGGAGAGCGTGACGTGGCACGAATTGCTGGCGTCAACATTCCGACGCAGAAGCGCGTCGAGATCGCGCTGACCCGAATTCACGGCATCGGCCGGACCAAGGCGACGGAGATCTGTTCCAGGGTCGGGATCCCCTCCGCGCGCCGGGTCAACGAACTGACCGACGACGAAGTGGTTCGGATTCGCGAGGCCATCGACCGCGATTACATGGTCGAAGGTGATTTGCGGCGCGAGGTGGCGATGAACATCAAGCGGCTGATGGACCTCGGGTGCTACCGCGGGTTGCGTCACCGCAAGGGCCTGCCGGTGCGCGGTCAGCGCACCAACACCAATGCGCGGACGCGCAAGGGCCCGGCCCGGCCGATCGCGGGCAAGAAAAAGACGACCAAGTAAGAGCGGGTTCGAAGGTTCATGGCCAAACCTCAGGCGCGTTTGCGACGCCGGGAGAAGAAGAACATCACTTCCGGCATCGCCCATGTCAACGCGACGTTCAACAACACCAAGATCACCATCACCGATGTCCAGGGCAACACCATCGCCTGGTCCTCGGCCGGCGGTCAGGGCTTCAAGGGGTCGCGCAAATCGACCCCCTATGCGGCGCAGTTGGCCGCCGAGGACGCCGGCCGCAAGGCACAGGAACACGGCGTCAAAACGTTGGAGGTCAATGTCAAAGGCCCGGGTTCGGGCCGGGAATCGGCGCTGCGCGCGCTCCAGGCGGTGGGTTTCACCATCACCGCCATCCGGGACGTGACGCCGATTCCCCACAACGGTTGCCGGCCGCCGAAGCGGCGCCGGGTCTAGAGTCGCACGGCACCGGGCGTTCTGCGCGGAGCGGCCGGTGCGGAACCGAGGCACGAGGGCCGGGCCCATCCGGCCTTCGGCCAACACGGATCGCGCGCCGTTGCGTGCGAGGGGTGCCGGATCAGCTTGCAGGTCGTGAGGGCGCAGTCGTGCTGCAGAAGAATTGGACGGAATTGATCAAGCCGAACAGGCTGGATATTCAGCCGGGTCAGGACCGCAACGCGTGGCCAGGGTGGTGGCCGAGCCGCTCGAACGCGGTTTCGGCCTGACGCTGGGCAATGCGTTGCGCCGGATCCTCTTGTCGTCGCTCCAGGGCGCCTCGGTGACGAGCATCCATGTCGACGGCGTGTTGCATGAGTTCTCCTCGATTCCCGGCGTGCGCGAGGATGTTACCGACATCGTGCTCAATGTGAAATCGATCGGCTTGCGCATGTACGGCGACGGGCCGAAACGCATGCGCTTGCGCGCCGAGGGCCCGGGCGAGGTCACCGCCGGCCAGATCGAGACCGGGCACGACATCGAGGTCATGAATCCGGCGCTCGTGCTCTGCACCCTGGACGACGGGGCGCGGATCGACATGGAACTGACGGTGGAGGCCGGCA
Source organism: Kiloniellaceae bacterium (assembly GCA_046759925.1). Classification (GTDB taxonomy): domain Bacteria; phylum Pseudomonadota; class Alphaproteobacteria; order Kiloniellales; family J153; genus JBHIDD01. The sequence goes on along the minus strand of JBHIDD010000019.1, from coordinate 2,789 downwards.
AGGGCTACGTGCCCGGCTCCCAGAACCGGCCGGAGGACGCGCCGATCGGGCTGATCCCGGTCGATGCCCTGTTCTCGCCGGTGCGCAAGGTCGCCTACAAGGTCGACAACACCCGCGTCGGACAGGTGACCGACTACGACAAGTTGACCATGGAGATCGAGACCAACGGCGCGGTCACGCCGGAGGATGCGGTCGCGCTCGCGGCCCGGATCCTGCAGGATCAGTTACAGCTCTTCATCAACTTCGAGGAGCCGCAGGCCCGCGAGTTCGAGGAAAAGCCGAGCGAGCCGCCGTTCAACAAGAACCTGCTGCGCAAGGTGGACGAACTCGAGCTCTCGGTGCGTTCGGCAAACTGCCTGAAGAACGACAACATCGTCTACATCGGCGATCTGGTTCAGAAGAGCGAAGCCGAGATGCTGCGCACCCCGAACTTCGGCCGCAAGTCGCTGAACGAGATCAAGGAGGTTCTGGCGACCATGGGGCTGAATCTCGGCATGGAGATCCCGAACTGGCCGCCGGAGAACATCGAGGATCTCGCCAAAAAACTCGAGGAGCCGTACTGAGCGTCGCGCTCGCGCGGTATCCTCGGGGCTTCCGCCCCGCCATTGCCGGCCGCATGTCCCAGGTGCGGCGCGCCGGCGGGTTTGTCAAATCGGTCTCGCGCGCGAGGCCCGGCGAAGAGGAGGAGGGACCCTGCGTCACGGCGTAAGCGGCCGGAAGCTCAACCGGACCGGCAGCCACCGCAAGGCGATGTTCGCCAACATGGCGGTCGCGCTCATCAAGCACGAGCAGATCAAGACCACCCTGCCCAAGGCCAAAGACCTGCGGCGCGTGGTTGATCGCCTGATCACGCTGGGCAAGCGCGGCGATCTGCACGCCCGGCGCCGGGCGTTGTCGATCCTGGGCGACAGGAAGATCACCGCCAAGCTGTTCGACGAGCTGGCCGAGCGCTACAAGGAGCGCCCCGGCGGCTATACGCGGGTGATCAAGGCGGGGTTCCGGTACGGCGACATGGCGCCCATGGGCATCATCGAACTGGTCGATCGGGATCCCGAAGCGAAGGGGCAGGATTCCGGTCCGACCATGATCGGCGAGGACAGGGAGGAGCCGGAAAAGGAGGCGTAATCCTTTGCCCCCGGGCGAACCGGGCAACCGGCGATGGCGGCCCCGGTGCGGGCTGCCATTTGCGTCTGTATGGGCGACGGAGGGCCTGCGTCCTGGTAACGCCGCAGCTGTCTGCTTAGATGAAAGGACGGCCGTCGGGCCGCCGGTTTCGCCTGTCGGAGGAGGGCTGCCGAATGATGCGATATCGCCAGCTTGCCGCCTGCCTTGGTCTCATATCGCTGCTGGCGGCTCCCACGGCGGCGCCCGGCCAGACCAAGACGGTTCCGGGCTCCCGCGCAGAAGTCGAGTTGTCCTTCGCGCCGGTGGTGAAAAAGGTGGCGCCGGCCGTGGTCAACATCTTCACCAAGCGGGTGGTGCGCCAGCGCAATATCTCGCCGCTGTTCGACGATCCCTTCTTCAGGCGCTTCTTCGGCGAGGATTTCGGGATGTTCGGCGTGCCGCGCGAGCGGATTCAGAGCTCGCTCGGCTCGGGCGTGATCGTGTCCGGCGGCGGCCTGGTCGTCACCAATCACCACGTCATCAAGGGGTCGGACGAGATCACCGTCGTGCTGTCCGACCGAAGGGAGTTCGCGGCCGAACTGGTGCTGGACGACGAACGGACCGACCTTGCGGTGCTCCGCATCGTTCCGGCCGGAGAAACGCTGCCGCACATCGAGTTTCGGGATTCGGATGACGTGGAGGTGGGCGACTTGGTGCTTGCCGTCGGCAATCCCTTCGGCGTCGGCCAGACGGTGACCAGCGGCATCGTCTCGGCGACCGCGCGCACCCAAGTGGGCATCTCCGACTTCAGCTTCTTCATCCAGACGGACGCCGCAATCAACCCGGGCAACTCGGGCGGCGCACTGGTCACCCTCGACGGTAAGCTGTTGGGCATCAACACGGCGATCTATTCCCGCACCGGCGGCTCCGTCGGCATTGGCTTTGCGATTCCGTCGAACATGGTGAAGACGGTCGTCGCCAGTGCCGTGCGGGGCGGCGTCATTTTGCGCGCCTGGAGCGGCCTGATCGGCCAGACGCTCACCCAGGACCTGGCCGAAGGCTTCGGCTTGGATCGGCCCGGCGGGGTCATCGTCAGCGAGGTCTACCCCGGCGGTCCGGCGGACCGGGCCGGCGTCCGGCCCGGTGACGTCATCCTCGCGGTCGCCGGCCAGCGGGTGGCGGACGTCGAATCCCTGCGGTTCCGCATCGCGACGCGCGACCTGGGCGGCAAAGTCAAGCTCGAGGCCTGGCGCAACCGCCGCCGCCTGACATTCGAACTGCCGCTCGAAGTCGCCCCGGAAACCCCGCCGCGTAACGAGACGGTCTTGGGCGGGCGGCATCCGCTGGCCGGCGCGGTGGTCGCCAACCTCTCGCCGGCGCTGGCCGATGAACTGGATCTGCCGGGCGCCTGGGAAGGTGTGATTGTCCTGCGGCTGTTGCGCGCCAGTCCGGCGCGCCGCCTGGGTTTTCGTCCGGGCGACATCATCCTGGCGGTCAACCGGCGCACGGTGAATGGTGTGGCCGCGCTCGAAGCGGAGCTCGCGCGGCCGGCGACGGGCTGGCGCATCAGTTTCAACCGCGAAGGGCGCGTGCGCCATGCCGAGTTCAGCCTCTGACCGGCCGCGCCCCGGCGGCGGCGGGGTGACCGGCCTGTTCGAGTCGCAGGCGCCGCGGCCGCTGGCCGA
>JBHIDD010000018.1:0-15649 GCA_046759925.1 Kiloniellaceae bacterium | reverse complement strand
GATTCGCAAGGCCGATGCACCTATTTCGGTGAGATATCCGGGCTAGACCGCAATCAGATTTGCTTTTCGGACAAATTCGACCAAGTCTTTGATCCTCTCCCCCAAATCTATAACCGTCAAATCTGCTGACTTGTCACAAATATAATGTGCCACTCGTATTTTATCTATATTCGAATCACCTCCCATTTTTCTCGCAATTGTCTTTTCTTTCCTTTTTTCGCTTTGAACCTTGTAACTTTTTCATATTGGCCATAGCGGGGAAGATTCTCAACGCTCGGATGACAGGCTCTGATGGCCTCGTGAAGCAAAGCCGACGGAACGTAATTTTCGATTTCTCGACCGGCAGTGACCCAGCAGTATCCTTCATTACCCTGAAATTCCTTTCGGATTCGACTTTTTGTCGGATTAATTGGATACCCTTTCTTCGGTCGGTCACTGTCAATGACAATTGCCATGTGCCGATTTATTTTCTGGAGACGAACAAACTCATCTACTTCCGTGTCATTTGCGGTCAAATGAGACAAAAGCCTGCCGCCATAAAACATGATTGTGTAATGCAACCCCTCCACTAAATCTGGTGCTAGTTCTTGAAGCCAATGATTTATGTAAATTCGGTCCGATGGGCCTTCGACCCAGATAATGGAGTTCGACTGGAACAGGTCACTTGCTTTATATCCCAAATCTTGGCAGATCTGAAATTTCTCTGCATCGTGGACTGCTGCATTAACGATAGAATACCCGCCTTCTAAACTAATATGGTAGACAGAACACGGACAAGCATCTATAAGATGTGCAGAATGTGTTGTGATAAAGTACTGATTCTGCGTGTTCTCGTATAAATATCTCACAAGTTTTCTTTGAAGCGTTGGGTGCAAGTGAAGCTCCGGTTCTTCAATACACACAATCTGGCCGTCAAATATACTTGACTTTGCCGCGATAATAATAATCTCTTGAATTCCTGTTCCAAGAGCTTCAAGCGGCAAACGTTTGTCATCCATTTCAACAATAACCATTGACTTATCATGTGGGTTGCTAATTTGTGCAGAAGAATTTCCGGTTATGTATTTAACGAACGAGTTTATTTTTTGGAATTTCTCGATATCTGGTTCGCTGCCAAATGAAGGCTGCTGCAACCGAAAGAGCTCTTCAATAAGACCAATTCCGCTATGATCTGATATACCATCAAGGATATATTGCCCTTTATCCGTTCTACTAAGTCCTGAACGGTTGTAATTCTCTAGCGAACGCACTGCTGGGATCAAATCGACTTTTTTAAACAGAGAGGGAAAAGGGTCAAGATGTCGTAAAACTACCTTTATCCACGCTTCCTTTTTCCCGCCGGTGAAGTCTTCGAAAAGGCGAGCAAATTCAAACCAAGCATCGCCCTCTATTTCGAATTGAGACACGAAGTTGTCAATACAGAACTGATTTATAGTGAAGTCCTTCCCTTTTTTCTGTCTGTATACCCAAATTTCTTCGCCATGCTGAAACATATATTCTTTGATCCGTTCTTTTGTTTGTGGCTTGCGTGCTGTCTTCGATTGCAAATTTTCAAATATGCTCTGCGCTATTTTACTATCCTTAACTATTTGAACACCGAGGGTTGCGAAAGAATTTTTATAGTGAACTGGGTCATCAATTCCTGTGATGCGCTGACTGCCGGGTGATTGAAGACCTCTCGTGATTAGCGGGTACTGAGCGACAAGAGCGCGCAAGATGTTTGATTTGCCGCTGTTATTTTGGCCAATGATTATGTTTATCTTGTCAAGGTTAGCCAGCGTTATGCCCTGCTCTGAAAAGCTGCGATAACCTGCGATGTATAGACCCTCTAGCGGGTAAGACATAATACTTGTTCTGCTATGTTGCATTTAGCGGGGGGCGAATCACCCCCTGAGCACCCCGCCGGTGGCCTTGTTCACGCGCGCGACGATCTTGCCGGAAACCGCCTCGATCTCGGCGTCGGTCAGGGTCCGGGTCGTGGGCTGCAGGGTGACCGAGATGGCGAGCGACTTCTTGCCCGCCCCGATGGCTTCGCCGGTGTAGACGTCGAAGAGCTCGACCTTGGCAATGAGCGCCTGGTCGGCGCCGCGGGCCGCGCGCAGCAGCTTCTCCGCCGGGACATCCGCATCGACCACGAAGGCGAAGTCGCGCTCGACCGTGTGGAAGGGCGGAAGCTCGAGCGCGGGCTTCAGCATGCCGGCCCCGGTCTTGGCCGCCTTCGGCAGGGGAATTTCATCCAGGAAGACCTCGAAGGCGGCCACGGGGCCGCGCAGATCCAGGCGCTTAAGCACCCGGGGATGCAGCTCGCCGAAGTTGGCGAGCGCCTTGGGGCCGAGGCGGAGCGTGCCGGAGCGGCCCGGGTGGTACCACTTCGGCGCATCGCCCGTGACCTGGAGGTTCTCGACCGGGGCGCCGCAGGCCAAGAGCGCCGCCAGCGCGTCGCCCTTGGCGTCATCCGCGTCCACCTCCCGCGCGGGGCCGTCCCAGTGGCGCGGGGCCGCGGCGCCGGCGCGCAGGCCCGCCGCGGCGAGCGTCTGGCCTTGGGGCGTATCGTCGGCGTACTGCGGGCCGATCTCGAACAGCGCCGCATCGCCCATGCCGCGATCCGCGTTGCGCGCCGCCGCCGCGGCCAGGCAGGGCAGGACCGAGGGGCGCATGACGTCGAGATCGGCGGAGATCGGATTGACCAGCCGGAGGCTCGCCGGCACGCCGCCGAAAAGGCCGGCCAGGTCGCCGGAGAGGAACGAGAAGGTGACCGCCTCGTCGAGGCCGCGCCAGGCGAGCGCGATGCGCGCGTGCGAAACGCGCCGCTGCGCAGGCGTCAGTACGCCGTGGGGCAGCGGGGTATCGCGGCCCAGCATGACCTGGGGGATCGCCTCGAAGCCGTGGATGCGCAGGACCTCCTCGACCAGGCAGGCCTCGCCCTCGACGTCGTTGCGCCAGGACGACACGGTCAGGCTCAAAGAGTCGCCGCTGCCCGCCACCTCGAAACCGAGGTCGGTGAGGATCCGAATCTGTTCCGCGGCCGGAACCTCGAGCCCGCCCAGCGCCGCCACCCGCGAGGGCCGGAACGCGATCCGGCGGCGGGTCTCGGGCAGCTCTCCGGCGCTGACCACTCGGCTCGCCTCGCCGCCGCACAGCTCAAGGACCAGCCGGGCCGCGACCTCGGCGCCCCAGAGGGCCGAGACCGGGTCGAGGCCGCGCTCGAAGCGGTAGCGGGCGTCCGACAGGATGGCGAGCTTGCGCCCCGTGGCGGCGGTGCGCACCGGGTCGAACAGCGCAACCTCGAGGAACACGTTGGTGGTCGCCGCCGTGCAGCCGGAGACCGCGCCGCCCATCACGCCGCCGATGCCCTCGGGGCCGTCCTCGTCGGCGATCACGACCATCTCCGCGTCCAGCCGGTAGGTCTCGCCGTCGAGGGCCGGGATCTCCTCGCCGGCGCGCGCCAGGCGCATGGTGAGATCGCCCTTGACCTTGTCGGCGTCGAAGACGTGCAGCGGCCGGCCCAGGTCGTAGGTGACGTAGTTGGTGATGTCGACCAGCGCCGAGATCGGCCGCAAGCCGATGGCACGCAGGCGCTCCTGCAACCACGGCGGGCTCGGGCCGTTTACCACGTTGCGGAAATAGCGCCCGGCGACGAAGGGACAGGCCTCCTGCTTGTCCTCGGGCAGGTCGCGGCGCCAGCGGATCGGACTTTCGAAGCTGCCGGGCACGGGCGAGAAATCGAAGGACTTCAGCTTGCCCAGGCCGGCGGCCGCCAGGTCCCGGGCGATGCCGCGCACGCCCAGGCAGTCGCCCCGGTTCGGCGTGATCGCCACGTCGAGGACCGGATCGTCCAGGCCGAGGACCGCGGCGAACGGCGTGCCGACCTCGGCGTCCTCGGCGAGCTCGATGATGACCTCATGCTCGTCGGAGAGGCCCATCTCGCGTTCGGAGACCAGCATGCCGTTGGACTGCTCGCCGCGGATCACGCCGGGCTTCAACACCATGTCGGTGCCCGGGATGTAGCTGCCCGCGGGCGCAAAGACGCCCTTCATGCCGGTCCTGGCGTTGGGCGCGCCGCACACCACCTGGACCTCCTCCTGGCCGGTCTCGACGATGCAGACGCTCAGGCGGTCGGCGTTGGGATGCGGCCTGGCCTCCTTGACATAGGCCACGGTAAAGGGCGCCAGCCGGGCCGCCCGGTCCTCGACCGCCTCGACCTCGAGGCCGATCATGGTCAGCGTCTGCGTGATCTCGTCGAGGCTAGCCTTAGTTTCCAGGTGGTCCTTCAGCCACTTGAGCGTGAACTTCATGCCCGGTCAAAGCCCCCGCACCAGGCTGGGGATCTCGAGCGGCGCGAAGCCGTAATGCTTGAGCCAGCGCAGATCCGAGTCGAAGAACGTGCGCAGATCCGGGATCCCGTACTTCAGCATGGCAACGCGTTCGATGCCTAAGCCGAAGGCGTAACCCTGGTAGCGCGCCGGGTCGATGCCGCAATTCTCCAGCACCCTGGGATGGACCATGCCGCAGCCCGCGATCTCCAGCCAGTCGTCGCCGGTGCCGATCCGGAGCTGCCCGCCCTCGCGGGAACAGCCGATGTCGACCTCGGCGCTCGGCTCGGTGAACGGGAAGTAGCTCGGCCGGAAGCGCACCGGCAGGTCCTCGAGCCCGAAGAAGGCGCGGCAGAACTCGATGAGCGTGCCCTTCAGGTGGCCCATATGGGTCGACTGGTCGACCACCAAGCCCTCGACCTGGTGAAACATCGGCGAGTGGGTGGCGTCGTGGTCGGCCCGGAAGGTGCGCCCGGGCACGATGATGCGGATCGGGGGCCGCCGCTTCCGCATGGTGCGGATCTGCACCGGCGAGGTATGGGTGCGCAGCACCAGCCGGCTGCCGTCCGCGCGCTCGGGCAGATAGAAGGTGTCCATTTCCTGCCGGGCCGGGTGGTCCGGCGGGATGTTGAGGGCCGTGAAGTTGTGGAAGTCGTCCTCGATGTCCGGCCCCTCGGCGACGGCGAACCCCATCTCGCCGAAGATCGCGACCAGTTCCTCGAGGGTCCGGCTGATCGGGTGGATGCGCCCGACCTCGGCCGGACGCGCGGGCAGCGAGATGTCGATGGTGTCGTTCTCGAGCCGCGCCTCCAGCTCCGACTCGGCGAGTTCCGCCTCGCGCGCCTCGATGGCCCGCGCGACCGCGTCCTTGAGCGTATTCAGCGCCCGCCCGGCGGCCTTGCGCTGCGCCGCGTCGAGGCCGGCCAGGGTCTTCATCAACTGGGTCACCCGGCCCTTCCTGCCCAGGGCCTTGACCCGCACCGCCTCGAGCGCCTCCAGGTCGCCGGCGGCGGCGACCTCGTCCATCAGGCTGCCTTGAAGTCGATCGAGGTTCTCCATGGTCCTTCCGGCATCGCGCTCACGCTTCCGGGCCCGCACCTCGCGGCCGGGCCGACTTTAATCCGCGCCCCCGCCATGTGCCAGCCATCTACGCGAACTGCATCATCTACTCGAACCGCAACAACAGCATCTGCAGCGCGCCGGCCAGGATACCCTGCGGTTCGCCGTCGACCAGCACCTCGAAAAGCGAAACCTGCTCGGTGGTGCGGTTATAGAGGTACTGGATCACGATGGACCGCTCGGCACCGTCACCCGTCGGCTTCTGGATCGTCGCCTCGACCAGAACCATGGTCGAGGCCTTGGGATACTGGTCCGGCTTCCGCCCGGACCATTCGACGGTGCCCTTCGGCCCGGCGAGGCGCAGGGCCATTTCCTCGTTATTCATCCCGGTGGCGCCGGCGGCCTTGACCGCGTCGATCTCCGCGCCGTGGTCCGAGCACGCAACGAGCATGCCCAGGCAGACCAGCGCCAATGACATTCCTTTCAAGGCCACGTCCTCCGCCGGGCCGCTCGCCGCCCGCCGGGCCGGTTCGGCCCCGGCGCCCGCGCTATGCCCGGCCGGACTGGCCGAGCGCCGCCTGCGCCTGGTCCGCCAGGTCCTTGAACGCGGCCGGCTCGCGCACCGCGAGATCGGCGAGCACCTTCCGGTCCAGCTCGATCCCGGCGCGTTTGATCCCGTTCATGAACTGCGAATAGGTCAGGCCGTGCTCCCGGGCGCCGGCGTTGATCCGCTGGATCCAAAGGCTCCGGAAGCTGCGCTTCCGGTTCCGCCGGTCGCGGTAGGCATATTGCAGCCCCTTCTCCACGCGCTCGATGGCGGCGCGGAAGACGTTCTTGTTGCGGCCGTGATAGCCCTTGGCCTGCTTGACGACCTTCTTGTGACGGGCGTGCGTGGTCACGCCCCGCTTGACACGCGCCATACCGGGGCCTCCTCAGGCGTAGGGCAGGAAATTACGCTTGATGATCTTGGCGTCCGACGCGGAGGCGAGCGTCGTGCCGCGCGCCTTGCGCTTCATCTTCTGCGGCCGCTTGCGCAGGCCGTGGCGTTTACAGGCGGAGTTGCGCCGCACCTTGCCGGTGCCGGTCAGGCGGAACCGCTTCTTGGCGCCGCTCTTGGTCCTGAGCTTGGGCATTTCGCTCTTCCCTATCCTCTGAAACGAAGCGCGTCTTTCGAGCGGCTAGGCATGCCCTGCAAGGCCGGACCGCCCGGGTTGGAAGGCGCAGTTTATAACGGCGCGGGGCCGGCGATGCAAGGCGCCGCCGGCGCTTTGCCCCGGCCCGCGAAGCCCGGCGCCCGAGGCGGGGCGAACCCCAAATCGCGCCCTGGGCACGACGACGGATTCCGGAAAAATCGTCGCCGCCCGGCCCCAAGAAGCCGGGACCGGGCCGTGCTACCTGGGCGCCACGATCATGATCATCTGGCGGCCTTCCACCCTGGGGAACTGCTCGACCTTGGCGACCTCGTCGAGCTCGTCGCGCACCCGGTGCAAGACGTTGAGGCCCCGGTCCTGATGCACCATCTCGCGGCCGCGGAAGCGCATGGTGACCTTCACCTTGTCGCCCTCGGCGAGGAAGCGCTGGATCGAGCGCATCTTCACGTCATAGTCGTGCTGGTCGATATTCGGGCGCATCTTGATTTCCTTGACCTCGATGATCTTCTGCTTCTTGCGCGCCTCGCTCTTCTTCTTCTGATCCTGGTACTTGTACCGGCCGTAATCGAGGATCTTGCAGACCGGCGGGTCCGACCCGGGAGATATCTCGACCAGGTCGAGGCCAACGCCCTCGGCCCGTGCGAGCGCATCCAATTTGGAAACGATTCCAACGTTTTCACCGGATTCGTCGATCAGTCGGACCTGGTCGACTGCGATGTTCTCGTTGACACGCGGTCCGTCACGGGACGGCGTGAGATCGATGGGTGGTCGGGCTATGGGTTAAGCTCCTTTCTTCCCCTCTCTTACCGGCCGCGGCCGCGTCAAATCGGGCGCACCCCCGCGACAGGCGTATCCTCGGTTCAATCCCCCGCCGGTGGGGCGGCCTCTCTCTTAACTCTAGTGACCGCCTCGTCCAGCGCAAGGACCTCTTGATTTTTGCCGCCCAGACGCCGCAGCGCAACCGTGCGCTCTTCGGCCTCGCGGCGGCCGACCACGGCGATCACCGGCACCTTGGCCAGGGAGTGCGCGCGGACCTTGTAATCGATCTTTTCGTTGCGCAGGTCGATCTCCGCGCGCAGGCCGGCCGCCTTGAGTGCGGCGCGGACCTCACGGGCATACCCGTCGGCATCCGAGGTAACGGTGGCCACCGTCACCTGGACCGGCGCCAGCCAGAGCGGGAAGCGGCCGGCATATTGCTCGATCAGGATGGCGAGGAAGCGCTCGAACGAGCCGAGGATCGCGCGATGCAGCATGACCGGGCGGTGCTTGGCGCCGTCCTCGCCCACGTAAGCCGCGTCCAGACGCTCGGGCAGCACGAAGTCCACCTGGAGGGTGCCGCACTGCCAGTCGCGGCCGATGGCGTCGCGCAGCACGAAATCGAGCTTGGGACCGTAGAAGGCGCCTTCGCCCGGCGCGAGCGTGTAGGCGAGGCCGGTGGCCGCGACCGCCTCCTTCAGCGCGGCTTCCGCCTTGTCCCAGATCTCGTCCGCGCCGGCGCGCACCTCCGGGCGGTCCGAGAACTTCACCGTGACCTCGTCGAAGCCGAGATCGTGGTAAATGCTCAGCAGCAGCTCGCAAAACATCGCGGTCTCGCTGTTGATCTGCGCCTCGGTGCAGAAGATGTGCGCGTCGTCCTGGGTAAAACCGCGCACCCGCATCAGCCCGTGCAGGGCGCCCGAGGGCTCGTTCCGGTGGCAGGCGCCGAACTCCGCCATCCGGACCGGCAGGTCGCGGTAGCTGGTGATGCCCCGCTTGAAGATCTGGACGTGCCCCGGACAGTTCATCGGCTTGATCGCCAGCACCCGGTCGTCCTCGGTTTTCGCCGTGAACATGAGCTCCCGGAACTTCTCCCAGTGGCCCGAGGCCTCCCAGAGGGAGCGGTCGATGAGCTGCGGCGTCTTGACCTCGACGTAGCCGGCCGCCTCGAGCCGGGCGCGCATGTAGCGCTGCACCGTCCGGTACAGGGTCCAGCCCTTGGGGTGCCAGAAGACCGAGCCGGCGGCCTCTTCCTGCTGGTGGAACAGGCCGATTTCCCGGCCCAGGCGCCGGTGATCGCGCCGCGCCGCCTCTTCCAGCATGTGGAGATGGTCCTTGAGCTGCCGGTCGGTTTCCCAGCAGGTGCCGGTGATCCGTTGCAGCTGGGCGTTGCGCGCGTCGCCCCGCCAATAGGCCCCGGAGACCTTCAAGAGCTTGAAGGCGCCGCCCAGCTTGCCGGTCGAGGGCAGGTGCGGCCCGACGCAGAGGTCGAGCCAGTCGCCCTGCCGGTAGATCGAGATCTCCTGGTCCGGCGGCAGGGTTTCGATGTGCTGGGCCTTGTAGGCCTCGCCGGCGTCCGCGAAGAAGCGGATCGCCTTGCCCCGGTCCCAGACCTCGCGGGCGATCGTCTCGTCGCGCGCGACGATCTCATGCATGCGCGCCTCGATCTTCTCGAGATCCTCCGGCGTGAACGGCTCGTTGCGGGCGAAGTCGTAATAGAATCCGTTCTCGGTCGCCGGCCCGAAGGTCACCTGGGTGCCGGGGTAGAGCTCCTGCACCGCCTCGGCCATGACGTGGGCACAGTCGTGGCGCAGCAGGGCAAGCGCGTCGGGATGGCCGCGGGTGACGATTTCGACCGCGGCGTCCTGCTCGATTTTCGTGGAGAGGTCCTTGAGCGTCTGGTCCACCTTGATGGCCAGGGCGTCCCTCGCCAGGCGGGGGCCGACGGCGGCGGCGATCTCGAAGCCCGACACCGGCCCGTCGAACCGGCGCACGCTTCCGTCGGGCAGCGTGATGGCTACCATATGTGGGCGCTTTCAAACCTTTCGCGAATTCCGTAGAGCGCCAGCAATTTAGAAATAATCCAACCCCTGTCAAGGACCGGCCCCGGGGCGCCCCGATGCGGCGGCCTGCCGGGGCCGCACCGGCCCCCCGGCGCGCAAGAGCTCGCGGTAGAGGGCAAGGGTGCCGGCGCACATCCGATCCTTGGAGAAGTTCGCCCGCGCGTGGGCCCGCGCCTCCCGGGCCAGGCATTCGCGCTGCGCGGCGTCGAGGGCGAGCGCCCGGCGGATCGCTTGCGCCAGCGCCACGGGATCGCCGGGCGAAAACAAGAACGCGGTTCGATCCTCGAGCACCTGCTCGCGCGCGCCGCCGTGGTTGCTGACCACCACCGGGCAGCCCATGGCCTGGGCCTCGCTGACCACCCGGCCGAAGGCTTCCGGATCGGTGGAGGCGCAGACCACCACGTCGGCGAGCATGTAGGCCGCCGGCATATCGTCGCAATGCCCCGGAAGATAGACGTGGCTGCCCAGGTCGTAACGGGCGATCAGCCTTTCCAGCTCGACGCGATAGGCGCTGCCGCCCTGTTCCGCGCCGACCAGGACGCAGCGCAGCGCCAGGTCCCTCAACTGCGCGAGGGCTTCGATCAGCACCGCGTGTCCCTTTAGGCGGCTCAGCCGGCCCGGCAACATGATCAGCGGCACCCCGTCGGGCAGGCGCCAGCGCTTGGCGAGCTGAATCACCCGCTCCGCGCTGACCCGCTCGGGATCGAAGCGGGTGAGATCGATGCCGCGGTGGATCACCCGGACGCGGCCCGGCTCGACCTGGTAATGCTCGCGGATGTGCCGGGCGATGAACTCGGAGTTCGCGATCACCCGCTCGCCCGTGGCCATGATCGCGTTGTAGCGGCGTTTGATTTCGCCGTCGAAGTTGTAGGTGCCGTGGAAGGTGGTGACGAAGTGGCAGCCGGTCCGCCTGGCGGCCGCGGCGGCGCTCCACGCCGGCGCCCGGGAGCGGGCGTGCACGATGTCGACGTCGCGGGCCTGGATCAGCTTCGTCAGCCGCCTGACGTTGCGGTGCATCACCACCGGGTTCTTCGAGGCCAGCGGCATCTTGACGTGGACCGCCCCGGCACGCATCAGCTCGTAGACCATCGGGCCGCCCTCGGAGGCAACCAGGCTGGTCCCGCCGGCCTCGGCGATCGCGGCGGCAATATCCACCGCGCCGCGTTCCACCCCGCCGGTCACCAGGCTGGGCACCACCTGCAGCACGACCGGGCGGCCGTCTTTCACCGTCGCTTCCGGAGTGGTAATCTCGCCGACCTCGGTCATAGGTGTTGCGAATTCATGCCCGCGGCGGACAGCGCCCGACCATCGGTGCCGGGGATACTAGCACGGCCCGATGGCGCCACCATTGCCTATTACAAGACGCCTGGTGAGGAAACCGTAAAGAAAGCGCCCGGTCTTATTTTCCTGGGCGGCTTCATGTCGGACATGAGCGGCACCAAGGCGACCGCGTTGGAGGCTTTCGCCGCCGCACGCGGTCAGGCCTTCCTGCGCTTCGATTACCTCGGCCACGGCGCCTCCTCGGGCCGCTTCGCCGAGGGCACGATCGGGCGCTGGACCGAGGACGCGATCGCGGCGCTGGAAGCGCTCACCGAGGGGCCGCAGGTGCTCATCGGCTCCTCGATGGGCGGCTGGATCATGCTGCTGGTGGCGCTGGCCCGGCCGGAGCGCATCGCCGGCCTGGTCGGCGTCGCCGCGGCGCCGGATTTCACCGAGACGCTCATGTGGCGGCGCTTCCCGCCGGAGGTCCGGAAGACCCTGGAGCGCGACGGTGTCTACACCGAGCCCTCCGATTACGGCGAGGCGCCCTGCACCATCACCCTGAACCTTATCGAGGAGGGCCGGCGCCACCTGGTAATGGGCAAGCCGATCCCGATCACCTGCCCGGTGCGCCTGATCCACGGCACGGCCGATCCCGACGTGCCCTGGAAACTTTCGGTCGAATTGATGGAGGCCCTTCAGTCCACCGATGTCGAGGTGACGCTCATCAAAGGCGGCGGCCATCGCCTCTCCGAGCCGCGGGACCTTGTGCGCCTGACCCGGACGGTCGCCGCGCTCTGCGATGCGACCGGCTAAGCGAACCCCGCGTACCGGTCATACCGGCGAGCCCACGAATGGACTCGCGTATGTTCCCTCAAGCGCCGGGCGGGGCCATCCGGCCCCTTGGCTTTCGCGCCAGTGGGCGCGGCGCGCAGTCGCGCTTGCCGCGCAGCCGTTGAAGATGCCGTCAACGGCTCCGCGGTATCACGCCTGCGCCGCGAGGAGCGCCTTGAGCCCGGCCTTGTAGTCCGGATAGGCCAGTTCGACCCCCAGTTCCTCTTTGATCCGCCGGTTGGAGACCCGTTTGTTGTCCCGGTAGAAGCTTAACCCCGGCGCCGAGAGTTCGGCCCTATCGAAAGGGATGAGCGGCGGGGCGGCCACCCCAAGCAGCTTGCAGGCGTATTCGATCACCTCGGCCGGCGGCGCGGGGTTGTCATCGCAGAGGTTGTAGATCCGCCCCGGGTTGGGCCGGGCCATCGAGGCCTCCAGCACCGCGGCGATATCGGCGACATGGATCCGGCCGAAGACCTGGCCGGGCCTGTCGATACGCTTGGCCGTACCGGCCCGGACGCCGGCGAGCGCGTTGCGCCCGGGTCCGTAAATGCCGGCGAGACGAAAGACGTGGAGCGGCAGGCCGCGCTGTCGGTGCAGATCGAGCCAGGCCCGCTCGGCCGTAACCCGGCGCCGACCGCGCTCGCCGGTGGGCCGCAAGTCCGAGCCCTCGTCCACCCAGCCGCCGCCGCGGTCGCCGTAGACTCCGGTGGTCGAGAGATACCCGGCCCACACCAGGCCGCTGCAATCGGCGATATCGGCCCCGTGCCGGCTTGTCACCGGGTCGCCGTCGTCGTCCGGCGGGACGCTGCTCAGGAGATGCGTGGTTCGGGCAAGCGCGGCCGCCGGATCATCGAGCGGCCGGTCCCGGCCGAAGAGGAAGGCTTCGATACCGGCGGCCTCGAGCGCGGCGGCCTTTTCCGCGCTCCGGGTCGTCCCGGCGATGTGCCAGCCGCGCGCCATGAGACGCGCGGCAAGCACCCGGGCGCTGTAACCGAGGCCGAAGCAAAACAGGCGGGATTCGCCGGCCATCGTCAACGGCTCGATACCCAAGACCGCGGCCCTTGATTGCCGGGCCTGAAGCGGCGACTTTATGGCCAAGCCCTTCCGGGGACAAGCGATCAACGGGCCGGGCTGTTGATACTCAGGGCCAGCGCCTACCGCGATCTCGATGCCCGCGAGCTTGCCCTCGAAGGACGTCGAGCGGGCGCTGAACCTGGCGCCGGACCACCCGGACGGCCGGCTCGAACGGGGCATCCTGCGCCGCCTGGCGGGCGATGACCTGGGGGCCCGGGACGATCGGCTGAAGCTCATCGAGATCGCGGACGGCAGCCCCGCGGCGGAGGCCGCCCGGGCGAACCTGGAAAAGCTCGGCGTCAGGGCGGACTGCCGCCCAAAGCGGCAGAAAGTCAAAAATTCCTTACTATGAAGTAAGGAATCTATACTATATAAAGGACTTGCCATGCCTATTTCGACGCTGACCAGCAAGGGGCAAACGACAATTCCCAAGGACATCCGGCGTCACCTCGGTCTGAAGCCGGGTGACAGGATACGCTTCCTTGTCGAGACTGACGGGCGCGTGGTGGTCGTCCCAGCCACGCTGCGCGTCTGCGATCTTCGCGGGAGTCTGCCCAAGCCATCAAGTCCGGTCACCGTCGATCGGATGCGTAAGGCGATACGCAGGCGGTCAGCCAAGCGGTGATCGCTCTCGATACGAACGTTCTGGTCCGCTATCTCGTCGAAGACGACGTACGCCAGGCAGCTTTAGCCGCCAAACTCATCGAAACTCTATGCACGAAAGACGATCCCGGGTTCGTCAACCGTATAGTGCTCTGCGAAGTGGTATGGGTTCTCGAAAGCGCCTATGGCTATCCGCGCGCGACCGTCGCCGATACCATCGACAAGTTGTTGCGGACCGCCGAGCTTGAAATCGATGCCGGCGAAGCGGCCTGGTCGGCGCTCGGCGCTTACCGAGCCGGTGCCGCAGACTTCGCCGACGCGTTCATCGGGCGCCTCAATCGGAGCGCCGGATGCAGCGGGACCGCGACGTTCGACCGGGCGGCGGCAAAGCTGGAAGACTTCTTTACACCCTAACGACATCCGCCCCGGTACAGGCGTGGCGGCTACCACGGCCTTCGCTCTAGAAATCCAAGTCCGCGTAGTGCTTGGGCGGCGCGACGCCGGGGATGTGGTCGGCGAGGATCGACCGCAGGCTCGGCCGCGACTTGACCCGGGCATACCAGTCCTTGGCGCCCCGATGGTCCTCCCAGGGGACATCGCCCAGATAGTCGATGGCCGAAAGGTGCGCCGCCGCGGCGACATCGGCCAGCGAGAAATCATCGCCGCCCAGCCAGCGGCGCCGGTCGCACAGCCAGCCGATGTAGTCGAGATGATAGTGCACGTTGGCATGGCCGGCGCGAATCGCCGCCGAGTTCGGCTGGCCCAGGCCGAGGAAGCGCTTCATGATCTTTTCCTCGAGCAGGTTCTTCGTCACCTCGCGCCGGAACTTCACGTCGAACCAGTTGGCCAGCCGCCGCGTCTCGGCCCGATCCAGCGGGGTCGCTCCGATCAACGGCGGCTCGGGATAGGCCTCCTCCAGGTATTCGGCGATCACGCCTCCGCCCGGGATCGAGGTGCCGTCGTCCTCGATCAGGACGGGGACCTCGCCGGCCGGACTGAGTTTCAGGAAGCTCTCGCGCCGCTCCCAGATCTTCTCCGTCTTGAGCGCGCAATCGAGCCGCTTCTCGCCCAACAGGATGCGGACCTTGCGGCAACCGGGGTCGAGCGGAAGGTGGAAGAGCGTGCGCACGAGGACCAACTATAGGCCCGCCGGTCCGGGCTGAACAGAGGCGGTGCGCGAGACCGGAGACGAACAGCCGTTCGCCGACCCCTTGCCACCAACCGCCCGATGACCGGAGCCCCAGAGAGGATTGTTTATCCCATCTTCGTGGCCGGCCTCTTTCTTACGCCTTTTCTCTGTCCCCCAGTGGTTCAAGGATTTTTCAAACGACTATTTCGGGCGCGCCTTCTCGCCGGCCGAGATCTCCTCGGCATCCAGCGCCTCGGCCAGCCGGAACCGCGCGCTGCCGGGTTTGAGCGGCTGCGGCTGTTCGGCGTGCGGCGCCCAGGCGGTGAGATAAATGACCTGGAAGGTCGCCGGCAGGCGCCCGTCCGCCTGGCCGAACCTGTCCCGGTAGATCGCCGCCGCGCGCCTGAGCGTGGCGCGGCGCGAGGGGTTGCGCCGCCGGGTGTTGACCGCGTTGGTCTCGCCCATGGCGCGCAGGTCGTGCATCAGGGCGAGCAGATCCGGGTAGGTCACGGTGATCGAATCCACGTCGACGACCGGAAGCGCAAGACCGGCGCGTTGCAGCAGGGCGCCGGCGTCGCGCACGTCCGCGAAGAGGGAGATGCGCGGGCTGGCGCCGTCTTCCTCGGCGATCTCGGCCCCCATCAGGGCGCCGCGCAGCTCGTGCAGGGTCTCGCCCCCGAGCATGGCGCCGATGAACAGCCCGTCGGGCTTGAGGGCCTGGCCAATCTGGATAAGCGCCCCGGGCAGATCGTTCACCCAGTGCAGGCTGAGCGCGCTGAGCGCAAGATCGAAGCACGCGGGGGCAAACGGCAGGGCCTCCTCGTCGGCCGCCAGCGTCGGCCGGCCGTTCGCCGCCGCGACCCCGGCCATGGCCGGCGACAGGTCGCTTTGCACCAGGGTCTCGATCCCGCCGCGCCCCTCGAGCGCGCGGGCCAGCGACCCGCCGCGACATCCCAGGTCGAGCGCGACGGGGAAGCCGCGGGCCATGTCGTCCAGGCGGTCGGCCAGCCGCTCGGCGACCTCGCGGAACAGGAAGTCATGCCCGCCGAGCCTGGCCGCTGCGCGGTCGCGGCGGCGCCGCACGAGCTGTCGGTCGAAGACGTCGATCGCCTCACCCATGGGCCAAATATGGCGCCGCGGCCGGCGATCACAAAGCCCCAAGGGCGCCTGACCCGCGGCAAGCGGGGTGCCGATTGACTCGGCCGGGCCTTGGGGCGGAGACTTGCCGCCATGGCGGGCCTGGCGAAACTCGCGCGCGGTCTTAGTACCCTGCCGGGGCTGGCGCTCAACGCGCTCTTGCCGCCGCGCTGCCTGTCCTGCGGCACGGCGGTCGAACGGCCCGGCGCGCTGTGCCCGGGCTGCTGGGAAGGGGTCGATTTCCTGGCCGCCCCCTATTGCGCGGCCTGC
>JBHIDD010000017.1:0-15809 GCA_046759925.1 Kiloniellaceae bacterium | reverse complement strand
GAGGAGCGGGTGCGCATGACCCGGCTGCGCAAGCGCATCGCCGAGCGGCTCAAGGAGGCACAGAACACCGCGGCCATGCTCACCACCTTCAACGAGGTGGACATGGGCGCGGTGATGGACCTGCGAAAAAAATACCGCGAGGCCTTCGAGACGAAGCACGGGGTGCGCCTCGGCTTCATGTCCTTCTTCACCAAGGCCGCCGTGGCGGCGCTGAAGGAAATTCCGGCGGTCAACGCCCAGATCGACGGCGACGATCTGGTTTACAAGAACCACTACGACATCGGCATGGCCGTGAGCACGCCACAGGGGCTGGTGGTCCCGGTGCTGCGCGATGCCGACCGCATGAGCTTCGCCGAGATCGAGAAGACCCTCGCGGAACTCGGCCGCAGGGCGCGCGACGGCAAGCTCGCCATGGCGGAGATGACCGGCGGCACCTTCACCATCACCAACGGCGGGGTCTTCGGCTCGCTGTTGTCGACGCCGATTCTCAACCCGCCGCAGTCGGGCATCCTGGGCCTGCACAAGATCGCGGAGCGGCCGGTGGCGGTGGCCGGCGAGGTCAGGGTCCGGCCGATGATGTACCTGGCGCTCAGCTACGACCACCGGATCATCGACGGGCGCGAGGCGGTCACCTTCCTGGTCCGGATCAAGGAGCACATCGAGGACCCGCGGCGCCTGCTGCTCGACATGTAGCGGCGATTCGCCGGGCGGGTCGTGAGCCGCCCGCTTGCCCCGGCGGTCCAGGCGCTTACCCTCGGGCGCCGACCCGGCTAGAATGGATCGCAGTCCGATCCGGGGATCGGGCGTTTCGGTGCCGCGGAGACGATCGATATGGCTGAACGCCGGCCGACGACCGGAAAGCGGGCGGCGCCCCGGAAACCCGCCGATCCGGAAGCGCGGATCGTCGATGCCGCGATCGCGCTCGCCGAGGAGGTGGGCTGGGACGCCGTGCGGCTGCGCCAGGTGGCGAAACGCCTCAAGATGCCGCTGGCCGAAGTCCTGGCCCATTACCGCGACCTGGACGCCGTGGCCGATGCCTGGTTCGGGCGCGCCTGGGCCGCCATGCTGGCGCCGCCGCCCAGGGGTTTCGCCGCGCTGCCGGCGCGCGAGCGGATCCATCTGGTCATGACCCGCTGGTTCGACGCCCTGGCGGCGCACCGCCGGGTCACCGGCCAGATGCTGTCGGCGAAGCTCTATCCCTCGCATCCGCACCACTGGGTCCCGCTCGTCTTCAACCTCTCGCGCACCATTCTCTGGCTGCGCGAGGCCGCCCTGCTGGATGCCACGGGCCGGCGCCGGCAGATCGAGGAGGTCGGGCTGACCGTGCTGTTCCTGGCGACGCTCACGGACTGGCTGGGCGACGGGTCGGAGGGCCAGGAACGCACCCGCGACATGCTGCGCCGCCGGCTCGCGGCGGCGGACCGGCTGATGGTGCGGGTCTGGGGCGCCAGGGCCCCGCCGGGCGCGCATCCCGTATCGTAGCGATTCCGGAATCCCGCCCGGGCGTCCAAGGCGCCCCGGCTTTTCCTCACCCCGGCCCGAGCGCGGCGACCCGATGGAAGAGACCGCCTTGAACCCGTTCGACGCCGCGGCCGTCCTGGTCGTCCTGGCCGCGGTCTTCGGCTACCTGAACCACCGCCTGGTCCGCCTGCCGCACGCCATCGGGCTCACGGTCATGGGCGCGGCCGCCTCGCTCATCGTGGTGGCGGCCGATGCGCTCATCCCCGGGTTCGGGCTCGGCCAGGCGGTCCGGACGTTCCTCCGGAGCATCGATTTTCACGCAGCCCTCATGGAAGGCATGCTCTCCTTCCTGCTCTTCGCCGGGGCGCTGCACGTCGATCTGGGCGTGCTGCTCAGGCGCCGCTGGGCGGTGCTCGCCATGGCGACCGCCGGGGTGCTGATCTCGACGGTTATCGTCGGGCTCTGCTTCAAGGGCCTGAGCCTGCTCCTCGGCCTCGAGGTGCCGATCCTCTGGTGCCTGGTCTTCGGGGCGCTCATCAGCCCGACCGACCCGGTCGCCGTCCTGGGCATCCTCAAATCCGTCGAGGTCCCGGAAACGCTCGAGGCCAAGGTCGCGGGCGAAAGCCTGTTCAACGACGGCATAGGCGTCGTGGTCTTCACCATCGCGGTGGCCGCCGCGTTGGGCGCCGGGGAGTTCTCGCTCGTCCATGCCGGCGAGCTGTTCCTCGTCGAGGCGGTGGGCGGCGCCCTGCTCGGCCTCGTCGTCGGCTGGCTCGGCTTCAAGGCCATGGAAGGCATCGACGAGTACAACCTGGAGGTCCTGATCACGCTCGCCATCGTCATGGGCGGCTACGGGCTCGCCCACGCCGTGCAGGTGAGCGGCCCGGTCGCCATGGCGATGGCCGGTCTCCTGATCGGCAACCACGGGGTCGAATACGCGATGAGCGACCTGACCCGCGAGCACGTCACCCGCTTCTGGTCGCTCTTGGACGAGGTGCTGAACTCGATCCTGTTCCTGATGATCGGCCTCGAGGTGGTCGCGGTCGCCGCCGAGCTTCGCTTCCTGCTGGCCGGGGTGATCGCGATCGGCATCGTGCTCGCGGCCCGCGCCGTGGCCGTGGGCCTGCCCATGGCGGCGCTTATGCGCTTTTCGCCGTTCACCCGGGGGGCCTTCCCGGTCATGGTCTGGGGCGGCCTGCGCGGCGGCATCTCCATCGCGCTGGCGCTGACCCTGCCGGAGGGGCCGGTGCAGGCGCTCATCCTCACGGTCACCTACGTCGTGGTGGTGTTCTCGGTGATCGTCCAGGGCGCGACCGTCGGCCTGGCCGCCCGCCGCTTCGTCCGCGACCCGGCCGGCCTCGAGCCGCCGGAGGGGTGAGCCAGGACGAGCGACCAATTCCGCAATGGCGGGTCCGGTTGTTGCACGGGGCGTCACGTCGAGCGAGTGCCTGGCCACGCGTCATACTGGCCCAGCGCGAGAGTTTACGCTTGACGTACTACTCGCGACGTAGTATAATTTGCGATGATAAGGTCTTGGGCGAACAGCGCCAGCCGGCGGTTTTACGAAGAGGGAAAGGCCTCTAAGTTTCGTGGGATGGATCGTGATGCCGCCCAGGAACTCCTGGCCAGCCTCGATGCCGCGACGTCCCTTCGGGACCTCAGTCCGCTGAAAAGCGTTGGCCTCCATAAACTGTCCGGCAAGAGGGCCGGGCAATGGGCGATGACCGTGAGCGATCGCTGGCGCATCTGCTTTCGTTTCAAAGGTGGCGACGCCCATGAGGTCGAAATCGTGGACTATCACAAGGGCTGAAGAGCATGACGCCTGTCCATCCCGGCCGCATCCTTAGGCGCGAACTCGCCGCGCGCGGCCTTTCCGCCAACAAGCTTGCCCTGGCGCTGCGCGTCCCCTCCGGGCGCATTACCGGCATCCTGAACGGCAACCGCGGCATTAGCCCGGAGACCGCGCTGCGCCTTGCATGTTACTTCGGCAACAGCGCGCAGTTCTGGATGAACCTTCAGTCGCGCTACGCCCTGGCCGTGGCCGAGCGCGATTTGGGCAAACGCATCAAGGCCGAGGTCGGCCGCGCGCCGTGAGGCGGGCGGGGCGGCGTTCCCCGGCGCAAGCGTGATCCGGTTACCGCGGTGCCTCCAACATGATCCGCAATTTTTGGCGCGGCGGCCGCGATCCGGGCTTCCGCGACTCGGGCGGGGGCGGCTAATGTTGGCCGCATCAAGGCCCGACCGATGGAGACGACCATGCCCCGCAGCAAGCCACCGAGAAAGAAAGCCGCCCGCTCGAAGACCAAGAGGACGTCCCTGGGCAAACCGCCGCCCTTACCCGACCGGCGAGCCATGGAAGGCGTCATGGCCCGGGCGTTTCAGTCGCGCGACGAAGCAAGCGACCTCGTGAAGGCCCAGGACCTCATGTACGAAGCCTGGGGCGCGCGAAACGCGAAGCAGCGAATTCGGCTCGCGTGCAGGGCGCTCGAAATTACCCCCCTTTGCGCCGATGCCTATGTCCTTCTTGCCGAGGAGGCGGCGGGCAGCCTGGAGGAGATGCTCGAAATATTCGGGCTCGGCGTGGTGGCTGGCGGGCTCGCCCTGGGCGAGGAGACCTTCGAAGAAGATGCCGGATACTTTTGGGGAATCCTCGAGACCCGGCCGTACATGCGGGCCCGCTGCGGCTTCGCCCATGCCCTCTGGGCCTCGGGTGAGCGTGAGGAGGCGGTTGGGCACTTCCAGGACATGCTCCGCCTCAACCCCAACGACAATCAGGGCGTTCGCTATATCCTCGCGGCCTGGTACCTGGAGCTGGATCGCGACGACGATCTCGCGGCCCTGCTCGAGGATTACGCGGAGGACGGCGCCGCGGCCTGGCTCTACACCAGGGGGCTTTTGGCCTTCCGGCGCGAGGGCGACAGCGAAAGCAGCCGCGTCTTGCTCGCCGAGGCCTTTGCCTGCAACCCGCATGTTTCGGGATACCTGCTCGGGAAACGCAAGATGCCAAAGGCCCAGCCGGCGTTCTACGCCCCCGGCGGAGAGGACGAGGCGGTCCTCTATGTCGCGGACTATGCCGGAGGTTGGGCCCGGACCCCCGGCGCACTCGACTGGCTCGGGGCGCAACACGGGCGGCGCGCCGCCGCTTGATCGCTCGCGCTTGATCGCTCGCTGCGGCCGGGATCACGGGCGCGCTTCCAGGGCGCCAATTCGGCACCTTGTCCCCTTGTTCTAGGGCCTTGCATCGGGCAAGGTCGCGGGCGTTCGGATAAGAAGGGGAACGATGAGCGATACGCCCTACGATGTCGTCGTGATCGGCGGCGGCCCGGGCGGCTACGTCTGCGCGATCCGCGCCGCGCAACTGGGCCTTAAGACCGCCTGCGTCGAGAAGCGCGGCAGCCTCGGCGGGACCTGCCTGAACGTCGGCTGCATTCCCTCCAAGGCGCTGCTCCAGGCCTCGGAGAAGTTCGAGGAGGCGCGCCACGGGCTCGGCCAATTCGGCGTCAAGCTCGGCAAGGTCGGCCTCGACCTCGAGGCCATGATGGCGCACAAGGACAAGGTGGTCGGCGACCTCACCAAGGGCGTCGAGTTCCTGTTCCGGAAGAACAAGGTCGCCTACGTGCGGGGCGAGGCCCGAATCACGGCGCCCGGCGCGGTCGCGGTGGACGGCAAGGACGAAATCGCCGCCAAGAACATCGTGATCGCCACCGGCTCGGACCACATGGAGCTGCCGGGCGTCGCGATCGACGAGAGGCGCATCGTCACCTCGACCGGCGCGCTCGCGCTTGCCAGAGTGCCCACCCACATGGTCGTGGTCGGCGGCGGCTACATCGGCCTGGAAATGGGCTCGGTCTGGCTGCGTCTGGGGGCCAAGGTCACGGTGGTCGAGTTCCTGGACCGCATCCTGCCCGGCATGGACGGCGAGATCGGCATGGCCCTCCAGCGGATTCTCAAGAAACAGGGCATGGATTTCCGGCTGTCCACCAAGGTGACCGGGGCGCAGCGCAACGACTCGGGCGTGACCCTGACCGTCGCGCCGGCGGCGGGGGGCGGCAAGGCCGAGACCATCGAGGCCGACGTGGTGTTGGTCGCGGTCGGCCGCCGGCCCTATACCGAGGGCCTCGGCCTGGAGGGGCTCGGCGTGGCCCGCGACAACGCCGGCCGGGTCGCGGTCGATGCCCGATTCAAGACCAACGTGGACGGGATTTATGCCATCGGCGACGTCATCGCCGGGCCCATGCTGGCCCACAAGGCGGAGGAGGAAGGCGTCGCGCTCGCCGAGATTCTGGCCGGCCAGTCGGGCCACGTGAACTACGACACCGTGCCGGGCATCGTCTACACCTGGCCCGAGGTCGCATCCGTCGGGAAGACCGAGGAAGGGCTCAAGGAAGACGGCGTCGCCTACAGGGCCGGCAAGTTTCCCTTCACCGCCAACAGCCGGGCCCGGGTCAACGCCCAGACCGACGGCTTCGTCAAGATCCTGGCCGACGCCGAGACCGACCGGGTGCTGGGTGCGCACATCGTCGGGCCGGACGCCGGAACCCTGATTCACGAGATCGTCATCGCCATGGAGTTCGGCGGCTCGGCCGAGGACGTGGCGCGTGCCGTCCACGGCCATCCGACGCTCAACGAATCGGTCAAGGAAGCGGCCCTCGCGGTCGACGGGCGGCCGATCCACATGTGATGCCGGCCCCCGCAGGGGCGCGGCCCGGCGCTCCCCGGGACGCGCCGGCTGTCTGCCGGGGGTAAGGCCCGGCGTCTCGTTCGACCGGAGGACCTGACGCCCATGGGCGGAACCGATGCTTCGTCCAAGGCAGCGCCCGGCGGTCTCTCCGGGGTGCGGCTCGTCCTCGCCCTTTGCGCCGCCGAGGTCGCCTGCATGGCGGGATTCGGCAGTTTCCCGGCGCTGCAGCCGACGTTCTTCGCGCAATGGCGGCTGTCGAATACCGAGGCCGGCTGGATCAACGGCATCTACTTCGGCGCCTACATGGCATCGGTGCCGGTGCTGGTCGGCCTGACCGACCGGGTCGACCCGCGCCGGATCTATCTGGTGGGGGCCCCGATAACGGCGCTCTCCTCGCTCGGCTTCGCGCTGCTGGCCGAGGGGTTTTGGGGCGCGCTCGTCTTCCGCGGCCTCGCCGGGGTGGGCCTGGCCGGGACCTACATGCCGGGCCTGAAGGCGCTCACCGACCACCTGCCGGAGCGGCTCCGCGCCCGGGCGGTGGCCTTCTATACCGCGACCTTTTCCATCGGCGTCGCCTCGTCGTTCCTCCTGGCCGGCGAGATCGCCGCCGCCCTCGACTGGCGCTGGGCCTTCGGCTTGGTGGCGCTGGGCCCGGTGATCGCGCTCGCGATCCTCATGTACCTGGTGCCGCCCAGCGCGCCGGACCATTTGAGCAAGCCGGAATCAGCGCTCTTGGACTTCCGCCCGGTGGTCAGGAACCGCCGCGCCTTTGCCTATGTCCTCGCCTACAGCGCGCACAACTGGGAGCTCTTCGCGCTCAGATCCTGGATCGTCACCTTCCTGGTGTTTTCCCAGGCACTGCAGCCCGACGGGGCGAGCGGCGTCGCTTGGAGCGCGACCGCGCTTGCCGCAGCGATGACCATTCTCGGCCTGCCGGCGAGCGTGCTCGGCAACGAGGCGGCACAGCGTTTCGGCCGGCGCCGGGTGGTGATCGCGATCATGAGTCTCTCGGCCCTGTTCGCCCTCGGGGTCGGCTTTACCGCGCCTCTGCCCTTCGTGCTGGTGGTCGGCTTGACGTTCCTCTACAACGTGACGGTGACCGGCGATTCGGCCTCGATCACCGCGGGCGCGCTCGCCGCCGCGGCGCCGGGCCAGAGGGGCGCCACCATGGCGGTGCATTCCTTCGTCGGCTTCACCGGGGCCTTCATGGGGCCGCTGGCCTTCGGGGTGGTGCTCGACCTGGCCGGCGGGGGCGGCAGCCAGCTGGCCTGGGGCCTGGCTTTTGCCTGTTCGGGTCTTGCGGTGGCCATGGGGCCGCTGGCGATCGCCACCCTCGGCCGGCGCCCGGCCGCAGCTGCGGAACCTTGAGGTCCCGCGGCTTTCGCCCTTCTTGATCCACGTCAATGCGCCTCAAGGTGTTTTGATGTAGAGGGCCTGTATGTCAGATGCATGGCGATGGAGGGGCGAAAGGTTGGATTGAGAAGACTCTAGGTCGGAAACCGGGTTCGGGCAGTCTTCGGTGGGAACCGCGCAACTGACCGTTCTGCGTGTGCGAAACGCAGAGAGCACCGTGATGTCAAAGTATCGTGTCAACGGCCTGGTGGGCGCCCTGTTGTTCGGGGCCTTCGCGATGATTCCGGCCGGGTCTTCGGCGGATCACCTGGGCCGGTACCAGGTGGCGGACGGTATGACGATCTACCTGGGGATCATGGCGGCGGAGGTGTTGCGGAAAAACCCGGACCAGTACCCATACCATGCGCGCAGCGAGGTTCCGTCCGGCAAGAACATGTATCACCTTCTGGTGGCGATTTTCGACAACGCGAGCGGTGAGCGCATCGCCGATGCCGAAGTCGAAGCCAGAGTCTCGCCGCTTGGCCTTGCCGGTCCGAAAAGGCGTCTCGATCAGATGTCCGTCGCCGGCGCAATCACGTACTGCAATTACTTCAAGCTGTCCCCCGGGGAGACCTATGTGGTCCGCACCGAGATTCGGCGGCCGGGAGTCCCGGGCCTGGTCCGGGCGGAGTTCATACTCGAGCGCCATTCCGAGTGATCGACGCGACGATAGCGGCCGAACGGAATCCAGCCAGGATCTCGGGCTTTTCATGCCCCCAGCAGCGTGCCGAGGCGGCGAAGCGTTAAGTTTCGCGGCGTTGGAAGAGCGCTTCCCGAACCCGTCTGATGGCCGCGCCTTCGGCCGATCCCGCCGGGCCCGGCACCGGCCCGGCGCAACGCGGTTAATTCCGCAGGACGCCTTTCATCACGTCCAGGATGACGTTGGTCGCGGTCTCGATCAGCACGATGTCGTCGCCGACCACGCGGAAGTCCTCGCCAACCCGCCGGGGCAGGAGCGCCCGCAGGTCGCCCGGCAGGCGCTTCTGCAGGCCCGGCGGCAGCCTGCCCGTGCGCTCGATGTGCTTCTGGAGTCCCGGCGGAAGCTGCGCGCGCATGGCCAGGCCGGGGGGCAGGCCCTGCTGGCTCGTCCGGGCCTTCTGAATGTAGTTCCCGATGATGGCCCGCTCGGCCGCCGAGATGGCCGCCCCGATCACCTGTTGGGTAGTGACTTCGCCGGATTTGCCTTTGCTTTGGCCCTGGCTTTGGCCTTTACCGGCGGCGTCGGTCAGTTCCGCCGCGGCCAACAGCAGGGGGATTGCGAACAAGACGGCGATTAACGAACGCATGGCGGCTTGCTTCTCCTCGGTCCCGGTGGATCAGCGGACCCGGCCGCGGGCCCGCGGGTGGGCACGGTCGTAGACCGACAACAGGCCGGCTACGTCCACGTCGGTGTAGCGCTGGGTGGTGGAAAGCGAGGCGTGGCCCAGCAGTTCCTGGATCGCGCGCAGGTCCCCGCCGCCGGCCAGCAGGTGCGTGGCGAAGCTGTGGCGCAGCGCATGCGGGGTCGCGGTCTCCGGCAGATCGAGCAGGGCGCGCAGCTCGGCCATCCGCCGCTGCACCCGGCGGGGGCCGAGTGCGCCGCCGCGGGCGCCGACGAAGAGCGGCCCGTCCGCGTCGAGCCGGTGCGGGCAGCTTGCCAAATAGTCTTGCACCGCCTCGACGACCACCGGCAGAAGCGGCACCACCCGCTCCTTGCCGCCCTTTCCGGTGACGCGCAGCACCTCGTGGCCCGGCTCGGGCGCCTCCCGGCGGGTCAGCGACAGCGCCTCGCCGATCCTGAGGCCGCAGCCGTAAAGCAACAGCAGCACGGCGGTATCCCGGTTGCCGATCCAGGGATCGCGCGCCGGCCCGGCCGGCGCGCCCAAAATCTGCTCCGCCTCCGCGACGCTCAAGGCCTTGGGGACCGATTCGGGGATCTTGGGCGTGCGCAAGGCGGCGACCGCGGGGTTCGCGGCAAGGCCCGCCTTGGCGAGCCAGCGATAGAAGCCGCGCACCACCGAGAGGCTCCGGGCGGTGGAGCTGCGCGCCAGCCCCCGCGCGGCGCGGGATGCCAGCCAGGCGCGCAAATCGGCGGGGCGCAAATCCTGCAAATCCCCGAGGCCGGGCGGATCGCCCAGATGCTCGGCCAGGAAGCCGAGGAACTGGGTCAGATCGCGGAGATAGGCGGCGCTGGTGTGCGGCGCGGCGCGGCGCTCGTGGCGCAGCCAGTCCCGCCAGTCCCCGACGGCGGCGATGAGGTCCGGGGTGCCGATCACTCGGGCAGGTTCAGCCATCCCCGGATACAGCTCTCCACGACACGCGCCAGGAAGCTCAACAACTCGGTCCCTTGGCCCGGGTGGAACTGGTTCGGCTGGCGCGAGCCGAGCGCCAAGAGTGCTGCCGGCGAGGCGCGGCTGATCGACAGGCGGATCAGGACGTCCGAGCAGACCAGCCCGGCCCCGGCGCCGAAGATCGCCGGATCGCCGCTCACATGGGGGCGCAACGCGATATCTTGGCTCTGGCCCAGCAGGCGGTCGACCATGCCGGCCTCGAGACGGCAGACCCCGCTGGTCGGCGCCGGGGCCAGGTCGCCGCCGGTCTGTTCGACGCCGATGGTCACCACGTCCAGATCGAGGATCACCGCGAGATCCGTGGTGACGATCTCGATGAAGTTTTCGAAGCTGCGCGCCCCGAGTAAAGCCAGGATGGCCTTGTGCACCCGGGCCTGGGCGGAGAGGTTGTTGCGCCCGGTCACCACCAGCTCATCGCGCTTCGCCGCCATCTCGGCCAGTTCGTTGCGCAGCCGTTCGACCATGAACTGTTGCAGGTCGACGACGCCGTCGCCGCGATCGCGGGCCGGCGGGCGAAGAACGTCGAACAATTCCGGATGCTCGCCGAGGAAGTCGGGATGACGCCGCAGATAGTCGGTCACCTGGGCGGCCGAGATCGTTTCCTCGCCGGCGCCGGGCGCGGCGAGGCGCTTGCCGTTCGCCTTGCTAGGCGCTGCGTCTCGCCGGTTTTGCGTCATCGGCGGTACGATCCGCTGGCGGTTTCAAAATCGACTGGCCGGTCTTGGCCCAGTCCGCGAGAAAGGCCTCCAGGCCCTTGTCGGTCAAAGGATGCTTGAACATGGCGCGCAGCACCCACGGCGGCAAGGTGGCGACATGCGCGCCCAATTTGGCGGCTTCGACCACGTGGCCCGGATGGCGCACCGAGGCGACCAGCACCTCGGTCGTGAACCCGGGGTAAGCACTGTAGATCTCGACGATTTCGGCGACCACGGCCAGACCGTCGGCGCCCACGTCGTCCAGGCGGCCGACGAAGGGCGAGATGTAACGCGCGCCCGCCTTGGCGGCCAGGATCGCCTGGGCCGCGGCGAAGCACAGCGTCACGTTGACCCCGATGCCCTCGTCGGTGAGCGCCCGGCAGGCCTTGAGGCCGTCGGGCGTGAGCGGGACCTTGACGACGATGTTCTCGGCCAGCCGGGCGAGCCTGCGCCCCTCGGCCAGCATGGTCTCGAGGTCGGTGGCGGCCACCTCGGCGTTGACCGGCCCCGGTACGACCTCACAGATCTCGTGCAGGACCTCGAAGAAATTGCGGCCCGTCTTGGCGACCAGCGACGGGTTGGTCGTGACCCCGTCGACCAGGCCGGTGGCGGCCAAATCACGGATCTCGACAACGTCGGCGGTGTCGACAAAGAACTGCATGGTCTCCCGCGTTCCTTTCGCAAACCTCCGTATCCAACCCTCGCACGCCGGCCTCCGGCGCGGGGACATGCCGTCCACAGCGCCCGTTTCGGATGCCGCTTGGCCGCGGGCAGTGCCGTCGGGTTGATAGCCCTTGCGGCGCGCCTGGTCCAGCGGGTTACTGAACGAATCCTCAGCAACCTGCTAAAGTGTAGCCCATGCCCGACCGTCACGCCAGCGCCGCCCGCCCCGCGCCGTCCCCCGCGGAACCCGACGGTTTGCCCGGGACCGGGCCTGCGCCGGCGCGGGTTTCCGTGCTTCTGCCGCTGCCGCTCGATGGCCCCTACGACTATCTCGTGCCGTCCGATATGTCACTGCGACCCGGGGTTGTCGTGCGCGTGCCGATCGGCAACCGGGAGACGGCCGGGGTCGTCTGGCACCGGGAGGCGCCGCCGGAGCTGCCGGCCGCGCGGCTGAAGCCCGTGCTGGCCCGCTATGACGTTCCGCCGTTTACCCCGGCTGTCCGCCGGTTCATCGACTGGGTCGCCGGTTACACGATGGCCTACCCGGGGGCCGTGCTGCGCATGGCGCTCAGCGTCCCGGGGGCGCTGCCCCGCCCCAAGCCGGTCACCGCGTACCGTCTGAGGGCCGGCGCGGGCGGCGGCAAGGCGATCAAACTCACCTCGGCGCGCAAGCGGGTGCTCGCCGAAATCGGCCAGGGCCCGGCCCGCCCGCTCACCGAGCTGGCCCGCGCCGCCGGGGTCAGCGGCTCGGCGATCAAGGGCCTGGTCAGGGCCGGGGTGCTGGAAACCGTCGCCCTGCCGCCGCCGCCCGCCTGCGAGGCGCCCGACTGGCGCCGGCCCGGCCCGGCGCTCAACGCCGACCAGGCGGCCGCGGCCGAGGCGCTCGGCGCAAAGGTCCGGGCCGGGCGGTTCGGGGTCAGTCTGCTCGACGGCGTGACCGGCGCCGGCAAGACGGAGGTCTACCTCGAGGCGGTTGCCGCCGCGCTCGCCGCAGGCCGGCAGGCCCTTGTGCTGCTGCCCGAGATCGCGCTCTCGGCCCGGTGGTTGGCGCGTTTCGCGCGGCGCTTCGGGGTCGAGCCGGCGGTCTGGCACTCGGAACTGACCGCGGCCCAACGGCGCGGCACCTGGCGTGCCGTAGCCCTGGGCGAGGCGCGGGTCGTGGTCGGCGCGCGCTCGGCCCTGTTCCTACCGCTCGCGGAGCTCGGCCTGATCGTCGTGGACGAGGAGCACGACGCCGCCTTCAAGCAGGAGGACGGGGTCATCTATCACGCCCGCGACATGGCCGTGGTCCGGGCCCGCCTGGGCGATATTCCCATCGTCCTGGTCTCGGCCACGCCCTCGCTGGAGACCGTGAACAACGTGCAAGCCGGCCGCTACGATCGTCTGCATCTGCCGGCCCGGCACGGCGGCGCCGCGCTGCCGCAGGTCAGCCTGATCGACCTGCGCAAGGACAGGCCGCCGCGGATCGAGGGCCTGGGGCAGAGCTGGCTCTCGCCTGGCCTGCGCCGGGCGCTCGGCGAGACGTTTGAGGCCGGGGAACAGGCGATGCTGTTCCTCAACCGCCGGGGCTATGCGCCGCTCACCCTCTGCCGCGCCTGCGGCCATCGCCTGCGGTGCCCGAACTGCACCGCCTGGCTGGTCGAGCATCGGCTGGCCGGGCGATTGCAGTGCCATCACTGCGGCTACGGCGCGGCCCTGCCGCGCGGATGCCCGGCCTGCGGGGCGCAAGGGGCCTTGGCCGCCTGCGGGCCCGGCGTCGAGCGCCTGGCCGAGGAGATCGCCGTGCTCTTCCCGCAGGCGCGCAGCGCGCTCATGGCCAGCGACACGGTCACCGGTCCCACAGCCGCCGCAACGCTGCTGCGCGCGGTCGAGGCGCGCGAGATCGATCTCTTGATCGGCACCCAGATCGTCGCCAAAGGCCATCATTTCCCCTATCTGACCCTGGTCGGCGTGGTCGATGCGGACCTGGGGCTCTACGGCGGCGATTTACGTGCGGCCGAGCGGACCTATCAGCTCTTGCATCAGGTGGCGGGCCGTGCCGGCCGGGCCGAACGGCCGGGTCGGGTGCTGCTGCAAACCGTCGAGCCGGACCACCCGGTGATGCAGGCCCTGGCCGCGGGCGCGCGCGACCAGTTCCTGGAGATCGAGGCCGAAACCCGGACCCGCGCCGGGCTGCCGCCCTTCGGGCGCCTGGCGGCGCTGATTCTCTCCGGCTCCGATCCGGTTCTGCTCGACGATGCGGCCCGCGCGCTGTCCCGCGCGGCACCGCGGGGCGAAGGGATCGAAGTGCTTGGGCCGGCGCCGGCGCCCCTTGCCATCCTGCGCGGCCGCCATCGCCGCCGCTTCCTGCTGAAGGTCCGCCGCGACATCGCGCCGCAGGGGGTGCTTCGGACTTGGCTGTCTGCGGTCAAGCTGCCGGCCAAGGTCCGTCTGCAGATCGACGTTGACCCTTACAGCTTCCTGTAGGGTTGCGGGGCCGTGCGTCTTTCCGGGCACCGGAACCCGCAGGGGGAACGACCACGATGGGCGACAAGGTTGCGACCATTCCGCCAGGTTTCCACACGGTGGCGCCACACCTGGTCGTGTCCGGCGCCGCCGCGGCCATCGCGTTCTGTCAAGAGGCCTTCGGCGCCGAGGCCGCTTTCTCGAATCGGGCGTAAGAGGCCGGAGTCGGCGCCTCGCAACCGTATCGTGCGGCTACCCGACTCGCCTTGTCACCGTAGGGCGTCTATGATACCAAACGCGCGCCCTGGGCAGGGGGGCCTGCCGCGGGCGTGGTTCTTGTCGCTTTCGTAGGCCGATCCCGAGGGCGGGATCGGATTCCGTTTTTTTGGGGCATCGAGCTTGGCAGGCGAAGACACCAGCTTGAGCGGCCTGGCGGGGCGCTATGCCTCGGCCCTGCTGGAGCTGGCCGACGAGAAGAAGGAGCTCGACACGGTCGCCGAGGATTTGCGCGGGCTCAAGGCGGCCGTCTCCGAGAGCGAGGACCTGCGGCGGCTCATCCGAAGCCCGCTCTTTTCGCGCGAACAGCAGGGCCGGGCCATCGCTGCCGTCCTGGACAAGGGCGGGGCCGGCGAGCTGACCTGTCGCTTCGTCGGGGTGGTCGCCCAGAACCGGCGGCTTTTCGCCCTTCCCCAGATGATCGACGCCTATTTGACGGAACTCGCCCGGCGGCGCGGCGAGGTGACCGCCCGAGTGACCAGCGCCGTGGAACTCTCCGACCGGCAGCGCCACGCCCTCGTCAATGCCTTGAAATCGGCGATCGGCGCCAAGGTGCAGGTCGACGTGACCGTCGATCGGGATTTGATTGGCGGCCTCGTCGTCAAGGTCGGTAGCCGCATGGTCGACAGCTCCTTGCGCAGCAAATTGCAAAGATTAAAACTGGCCATGAAAGGGGTTGGGTGATGGATATCCGCGCCGCGGAAATCTCCGCAATCCTCAAGGCGCAGATCGAGAACTTCGGCACCGACGCCGATGTCGCCGAGGTCGGCCAGGTCCTCTCGGTCGGTGACAACGTGGCCCGCGTCTACGGCCTCGACAACGTGCAGGCCGGCGAGCTGGTCGAGTTCCCGGGCGGCCTCATGGGCATGGCGCTCAACCTCGAAGCGGACAATGTCGGCGTCGTGTTGTTCGGCGAAGACCGGGACATCAAGGAAGGCGACGTCGTCAAGCGCACCGGCGCGATCGTCGACGTGCCGGTCGGCAAGGGTCTGCTGGGCCGGGTCGTCGATGCCTTGGGCGATCCGATCGACGGCAAGGGCCCGATCGAGGGCCTCGCGCGCCGCCGCGTCGAGGTCAAGGCCCCGGGCATCATCCCGCGCCGCTCGGTGCACGAGCCGATGCAGACCGGTCTCAAGGCCATCGATAGCCTGATCCCGATCGGTCGCGGCCAGCGCGAGCTGATCATCGGCGACCGCCAGACCGGCAAGACCGCGATCGCGCTCGATACCATCCTCAATCAGAAGGAGATCAATCAAAGCGGGGACGAAGCGAAGAAGCTTTACTGCATCTACGTGGCGATCGGACAGAAGCGCTCGAGCGTGGCGCAGTTCGTCAAGGCGCTCGAGGACCGGGGCGCGCTGGAATATTCGATCATCGTCTCCGCCACCGCATCGGAACCGGCGCCCATGCAGTTCCTGGCGCCCTATACCGCCTGCACCATGGGCGAGTTCTTCCGCGACAACGGCATGCACGCGGTCATCTTCTACGACGACCTCTCGAAACACGCCGTGGCCTACCGGCAGATGTCGCTGCTGCTGCGCCGCCCGCCGGGCCGGGAGGCCTATCCGGGCGACGTCTTCTACCTGCATTCGCGCCTGCTCGAGCGCGCGGCCAAGATGAACGAGGAGCATGGCGCCGGGTCGCTCACCGCCCTGCCGGTCATCGAAACCCAAGCCGGCGACGTCGCGGCCTACATCCCGACCAACGTGATTTCGATCACCGACGGCCAGATCTTCCTGGAAACCGACCTGTTCTACAAAGGCATCCGCCCGGCGGTGAACGTCGGCCTCTCGGTGTCCCGGGTCGGCTCCGCGGCCCAGGTCAAGGCCATGAAGCAGGTCGCCGGCACCATCAAGCTGGAGCTCG
>JBHIDD010000016.1:0-16381 GCA_046759925.1 Kiloniellaceae bacterium | reverse complement strand
TTGCGAAGCCCGCCCACACGCGCTGTGGGCGGAGTTTCGAAAACCTGCTTAGGCCTGCCGGAGGCCGAGGCAAACCCCACTACGGCTCGAACCGCCCCGGGGCGCCGGGGCGGGACCCGCCGCGCCGGTCCAACACCGGGAAAATCACCCGGCCGCGCCCGGGCCCGCCGGCAGGTCGATGTCCAGGATCGCCATGTTGAAGGAATAGGAGACCTCGCCCTCCTCCTCGTCACGATAGACGACCCCGATGAACTCGCCGCCGATGTAGACCTCGGCGGAACCCTCGTCGGATTCGCGCGCCTTCAGGACCAGCCGGTCGGTGCCGAAGGTATCCCGCAGGTATTGCTGAACCCGTACGATCTCGATTTGCTCCAAGGTCCCCTCCCAGCTCCGGAAACGTCAAGGGCATGAGCTGGCGCGCCCGGCAGGATTCGAACCTGCGACCCCAGGATTAGGAATCCTGTGCTCTATCCAACTGAGCTACGGGCGCGGTGGCCGCCCCGTTATACACGGGAAGCGATGCCAAGCCCAGGGGGGAGGCTGCGCCCGGCGCGAAACCCCGTCACTCGCCGAGGAGCCGGGAAAGCGGCAGCGCGTAATACAGATTGAGGACTTCCGCGCCGGGGTTGTCGTCGCTGATGCCCGCGTTGGAGATGTGCCCGAAGGCGATCCCGAGGCGCGAGCGGTCGGCGAAACGGTAGGCCAGCTCCACCTGCGAGCGGAACTCGACGACATGGCCGAGGTCCTTGCCGCCGCCTTCGGAATAGGCGCCGGCGCCGAAGCTGGGCGTCAACACGACGCGGCGGCCGAAATAGATGTCGACCAGAATCCCGGCCAAGCCATAGACCGCGCCGTCGCCGGTCGCCTCGACGCCGGCCCAGGGCCTGAAGATCCAGAGCTTCCGGTCGTGCCGGTATTCGAGACGAAAGTCGGCCGCCTCGTCATCGCGCAGGTTGATGTCGAAGGCGCCGACACCCAGCGCGACGAATGCCGGGTCGTCCGCGGCGCGCAGCGGCGGCGCGGCGGCAACCAGGGCCAGGGCAAGCCCCAGCGCAGCGGCGAAACGGTGCAATGCCACGCAATCCCCCCGGAAAGGCCGAATCCCCTGTCCCATCATACGGCAACCGCCGTCCCGCGCAACGCCGGCCTGCGGGCCCGACGAGCCGGGGCGCGGCCACCGCCTAATTCGGTGACTTGAAGCGTTCCGTGGCCGCGACGAGCGCGCGGCGGATACCCGGCTCCATCGCCGAATGGCCGGCATCGGGCACGATCACGTAGTCGGCCTCGGGCCAGGCGCGGCTCAGCTCGTCGGCGGTCGAGATCGGGCAGACCACGTCGTAGCGCCCCTGGACGATGACCCCCGGAATCCGGCGAATCCGGTCGACGTTGCCCAGCAGGGCGTCCTCGTCCAGGAAGATCTTGTTGAGGAAGTAGTGCGCCTCGATGCGGGCGAGCCCCAAGGCCATGGTGTCCTGGCCGAAGGCGGCCACGGTCTCCGGGCTGGGCAGCAGCGTGGAGCACGCGCCCTCGTAGATGCTCCAGGCGCGCGCCGCCGGCATGTGCACCGCCGGGTCCGGATCGACGAGCCGCCGGTAATAGGCCCGCAACAGGTCACCGCGCTCGGCCTCCGGCACCGCTTCGGCGAAACGGCGCCAATTTTCCGGAAACACTTTGCCCATGCCGTAGAGAAACCAGTCGATTTCCTGCGTCCGGACGAGGAAGATCCCGCGCAGGATGAGCCCGGTGACCCGTTCGGGATGCGCCTCGGCGTATGCCAGCGCCAGGGTCGACCCCCAGGACCCGCCGAAAATCAGCCAGCGCTCGATGCCCAGTTCGGCGCGCAGCGCCTCCATGTCCGCGATCAGATGCGGCGTGGTGTTGTTGCCAAGCTCGCCCAGCGGGGTCGAGCGCCCGGCGCCGCGCTGGTCGAAAAGCACGATGCGGTAATGGTCGGGGTCGAAGAACCGCCGATGGTCCGCCGAGGCGCCCGCCCCCGGCCCGCCGTGCAGGAAAATCGCCGGCTGCCCGTCCGGCCGGCCGCAGAGCTCCCAGTACAGCTCGTGCGGCGCATCGCGCGGCAGCCGGCCGGTCTCATAAGGCTCGATCGGCGGAAACAGGTCCTGGCTCGGCATCGGGCTTTTGGGCGACTCCGGTCCATCGCTGGCGCGGCGGCTCTTATATCCCGGGAGAGAAGCCCTTGCCAAGGCGGTCACGGACCCAAAGGATTATGATAGTGGGTGATTATGATAGTGGGTACTGGGATCGCCGGGATGCGCGCGTCTCCGACATTCGCCCTGCTTCTGGTCCTGCTCTGGAGCTCTCTTGCGCCCGATACCGCGCCGGCCGAAGGGCTCGAGGGCCTGGCTCCGGCGGCGACCCTGCGGGTCACCGAAATCGTCGACGGCGACACCCTGGTGCTCGCCGACGGGCGCCAAGTGCGCCTGGTCGGCATTCAGGCGCCGAAGCTGCCGCTCGGCCGGCCGGGCTTCAAGGCCTGGCCGCTGGCCGAAGCGGCCAAGGCGGCGCTTGCCGAACTCACCCTCGCCCGGGAGGTGACGCTCCATTACGGCGGCAGCCGGGTCGACCGGCACGGCCGCGCGCTGGCGCATCTGACCGACGCTTCGGGACTTTGGATTCAGGGGGAACTGCTGAGCCGCGGCCTGGCGCGGGTCTACAGCTTCGCCGACAACCGGGCGCTGGTCGGGGAGATGCTGGCGCGCGAATCGGCGGCGAGACGCGCCGGCCGCGGCATTTGGGCCGATCCCTTCTATGCCGTGCTGAACCCGGCCGAGGCGGCGCGCCGTATCGGCGGTTTCGAACTCGTCGAGGGCCGGGTACTCGCGGCCGCCGTGGTGCGCGGCCGCGCCTATCTCATTTTCGGGCCCGACTGGAAGAGCGACTTCTCGGTCACGCTGGATGCCGCGACCCGCCGCCGATTCGCGGCCGAGGGCATCGATCCCTTGGCCTACGAAGGACGTGTCTTGCGGATCCGCGGCTGGGTAAAATCGTATAACGGACCGATGATCGAGGTGACCCACCCGGAACAGATCGAGGTGCTCGAGGAATGATCCGGCGGCCCGCGCGGCTGGTTTTGGTCCTGGCGGCCCTTGCCCTGCTCCCGGCGCTCGCCGCCTGCGCCACCGCACCGGCCACCGGCAAGACCATCTTCACCGGCGGCTTGAGCCAGGAGGACGAGGCCCGGCTCGGCCGCCAGGCGCACGAAAAGATCCTGGCCCGGTTCGGCGGCGCCTACGACGACCCCGGGCTCACCGCCTATATCTCCAGTATCGGCAAGCTGCTGGCCAGCACCTCGGAACTGCCCGCCCTCGTGTTCACCTTCACCGTCCTGGATACCCCGATCGTCAACGCCTTCGCCCTGCCGGGGGGCTACGTCTACCTCACCCGCGGGCTGCTGGCACTCGCCGACGACGAGGCCGAGGTGGCCGGGGTACTCGCGCACGAGATCGGCCACGTCACCGCCCGGCACAGCGCCGAACGCTACGGCCAGGCGATGGCCGCGAAACTGGCCACCGCCGGCCTCGGCCTGCTTCTGGGCAGCGGGCCGGCGACCGACGCCTTCGGCACCGTCAGCGCTTTGGCGCTGCGCAGCTTCACGCGCGAGCAGGAACACGAGGCCGACGTCCTGGGCGTGCGGTACCTGGCGCGCAGCGGCTACGACCCGCGCGCCATGTCGAGTTTCCTGGAACGGCTGCTGGCGCACAGCCGGCTGGATGCCGAACTGAAGGGGAAGCCCGGCCGGGCCGACGAATTCAACATCATGCAGACCCATCCGCGCACCGCCGACCGCATCCGTCGCGCCATCCAGGAGGCCGGCGCCAAGGCCGTGGCGGATCCCATGACCGCGCGCGCGATCTATCTCGGCAAGATCGACGGCATGCTCTACGGCGACAGCCCCGCCCAGGGTTTCGTCCGCGGCCGCAGCTTCGTCCACCCGCGGCTGCGTTTCAGCTTCCGGGTGCCGGCAGGGTTCCGCCTGTTCAACAGTCCCCTCCGGGTCGTCGCGCGCGGTCCGGATGGCGCGGCCATCCTGTTCGACCGGGCGCGGACGGCCAGCCGCGCCGGGATGGTGGAATATCTGACCCAGGACTGGGCCAAGGACCTCGGCCTGAGCGACGTGGAGGCGATCACCGTGAACGGCATGGCGGCGGCCACCGGGCGGACCCGCCTGAACACCCGGGGCGGACAACGCGACATTCGGCTGCTCGCGATCCGCTACGATGCCAAGACCATCTACCGCATGCTCTTCGTCACCCCGCCAAGCCTGACCGCCGCGCTCGGCCGGCCGTTCCGGGAGACGACCTACAGCTTCCGCAAGCTGAGCCAGGCCGAGGCCGCGCGCTTGAGGCCCCTGCGCCTGCGGATACACGACCCGCGGCCGGGGGATACCGTCGCCGGACTGGCGGCGCGCATGCCCTTCGAGGACCACCGCATGGAGCGGTTCCTGGTCTTGAACGGCCTGCACGCCGGAGGGCCCCTGCCGCCCGGGCGCAAGGTCAAGATCGTCACCGAGTAATACCGGGATGACGAAATTTGGAGTCATCCCGGTATCGGGCCGCGACTGCGGCCTTGGCTACGCGAAGGCGTGCGAGGCCGAACCGGGAAATACAGCTGGGGCGGATCCGCCCGCCCGGCGTTCGAGGGCTTACCGGCCTGTCACAAGACTTCGTGACAGGCGTGAAGGGCACGGGCCGGGGTCCGGCCTGGCCGCGGCCCGGCACGGAGCGGTCCTCAGGCCTCGAGTTTCTCGATGATTTCGCCGTCCGGATTGACGCAAGCCGCGATCAGCGGGCCGCCGAAGCCGCAGCCGCCGTCGAGCGTCGCGGTATAGTCGGTCACCGCGAACCCGGCATGGCTGGGATCGAAGCCGCGCAGGATGCGGCGGAACGCGCCATAAGGCTCGGCGATACGGTGGAAGGCGCCGCTGCTCCACCAGAAGCTGTCGCTCTGCGCCTCGAGCGGGCGCGACGGGTCCAGCCCGGTATTGACGAACAGAAGCGCCTCGTCATCGGTGTAGGCGGCGCGGCGCAGCGCACCGAGGAGCTGATAATGGCCGGGCCGGGCCTGGATCGCTTGGCGCAGCTTGCCGGTCCAACGGGTCAGGGCGACGGCGCCGGCGGCGGCCACGCGCAGGGCGTCCTCGACCCGCACGCCGTAGGCCTGAAGCGTCGCACCGACGCCCTGGTCGAGCATCCATTCCAGCACCCGCCGCGGATCGGTCGCGAACTGGAGCTGCAACAGTTTTTGCCACATCTCCTCCTGGCTGCCGCGCAGGTAGACCACGTCGGCCGGGTCGCTGTGCGGCCGGGCCAGGACCTCGACACGGAATCGGAGCAGGGAGTCGATGGTCTCGCCGGCGGCCGCGCCCCGGCCGATCATGTTGCCGAGATAGACCAGCCGGTCGCAGGGTTCGAGGCGCGGCTCGAGCTTGGCGTGCAGCCGGTCGAGCCGCTCCACCTCCGCATGGATCGAGGCGACCGCCCAGACCCGTCTGGCGGCGCGCAAAACTGCGAATTTCTGCCGATCGATCATGGCGCCGGCAGACGGTCCCCTGATTTGCCCGCGGCCCCGGGCCGCACGGCCGAGGCCATCCGGATATTTGCGGCCTCCCGCCGGCCGCGGTCCCGTCCGAAGCTTACGCTGCTGTGAGCAGTTCTTCCAGCTTGTGCGCGGCCGCGCTCTCGTCGATCTTCTCGACGGCGGCCAGCTCGCGGGCCAAGCGGTCGAGCGCCGCCTGGTACATCTGCCGCTCGCTGTAAGACTGATCCGGCTGGTCGGAGCCGCGGTGCAAATCGCGCACCACCTCGGCGATCGAGACCGGGTCGCCGGAGTTGATCTTCGCTTCGTACTCCTGGGCACGCCGGCTCCACATGGTCCGCTTGACGCGGCTGCGGCCCTTGAGGGTCCCAAGCGCCGTGTCCATCATCTTGCGGCTGGACAGCTTGCGCAGGCCGGAATCCTGGGCCTTGTCCACGGGAACCCGCAGCGTCATGCGGTCTTTCTCGAACTTGACGACAATAAGCTCCAAGTCAATTCCCGAGATCTCCTGCGTCTCGATGCCCAAGACCCGGCCCACACCGTGCGTCGGATAAACCACATAATCCCCCGCGCCGAATTCGATCGCCTTCGCCATGGTTGGATCTCTTACTCCGTAATCTTTCCGCTGCCACCCTTGTTCCCCGGGACGTTCCCCTGAGGCCTGGCCCGCCACCAGCCGGCCCCTGGCCCGAGGATGGCGTCTCCTCACCGAGCGTGCCGCCGCGACAACCCGAAACCACACACAACCGAAACGGGAGCGCCGCAGACGCTGCGGCACCGCCGTCGCTGTCGTCTTATGCGAAATCGGACCTCGCTCCGGGTCGCCGGAGAGCCGGATCACCGCTTCGCAACCGGCTCTCGAGGAAACCGGTGACTTAAGGTCTTATATATACACTATTTTTCCGCCGCAGGCAAGTGCTGCACTGCAATAATACGCCGGCGTTCCGCACCGTCGGCGCATCCGGACATTGCCGGTTCGGCAAGGCGGCCGGCCGGGGCCCGAAAAATGCTTCCCCAGGGGGTACGATATTGCGGGCTCAACCGCCGCTGCTGCCCGGATTCGGGCTGAAATACTTTTCGTATTTGCCTTCCATGTCCTTGTAGTCGTCCGCATCGGGCGGCGGTTCGCCCTTGCGCGTGATGTTCGGCCAGATGTCGCTGTATTCGCGATTGAGCTCCAGCCAGGCCTCGGCATTCGGATCGGTGTCGGGCAGAATCGCCTCCGGCGGGCATTCGGGCTCGCAGACGCCGCAGTCGATGCATTCCTCGGGATGGATGACCAGCATGTTCTCGCCCTCGTAGAAACAGTCCACCGGGCATACCTCGATGCAGTCCATGTATTTGCATTTGATGCAGGCTTCGGTGACGATGTAGGTCATATCCAAGCACTCCTCATGCCACGGCCGTGACCCGGTGGACCGCAAAGGCCCGGGTCCAACACAAGGTCAGGCCCCCGATACATCGAGGCGCTCCAGCGCCCGCTTGCGCGCCGCGCCGCTTTCCCGGTCGGAGACGTGCAGCAAACCGGTGACGCGCCGCATCAAACTGGCCTCGAAGTCGTGCAGTTCACCGTCCGCATAGGCGACCTCCCAGAGCATTTCAATGAGCTCCACCCGTTCGTCGTGCGTGAAGGCCTCCTTCACGATCCGGGTGAATCCGAAAATCTGGCTCGAGGCGGCGACGCGCTTCTCGGCGGCTTCGAGAAGGCTTTCGCTCTCCTCCCGGCTGAGGCCGAATCGCCCGGTGACCAGCTCCGAAATCTTGGCCCGTTCCCGCGCATCGAATTCGTCGTCCATTTGGGCCGCCTCGACCATCAGGGCCGCGG
Source organism: Kiloniellaceae bacterium (assembly GCA_046759925.1). GTDB lineage: Bacteria > Pseudomonadota > Alphaproteobacteria > Kiloniellales > J153 > JBHIDD01. The sequence goes on along the minus strand of JBHIDD010000016.1, from coordinate 9,000 downwards.
CCGCGACCCGTAACTCATCGGCGCCATGGCGGGACGCGGCCGCCGCCGGCGCACCACCGCGATCGACGAAAAGGGCTTTAAGTCGGTTGATCACGAGGTTTGCCTATCACGCCCGCGCCGACCCATGCAACCCTTGGGCCTATGCGGGTTTAACGCCCTATTCGGGACGTTCGATGACGGCCAAGTTCGATCGCCTGCGACGGACCCCCGGCCCCTTGCAAACGCGAGGGACGGTCCACCGCCGGCCTCGAATCCGGCCCCTGACGAGTCGCTCAGCGGGCAAAAAAATTCCGACCGGCGGTGCCCGCGACCTGGCGGAGGTCGCGGGCACCGCCGCGCGCCCCGGCCTAGGGAGGTCGCGGAGAGGCCGGCCAACAACCCGTCGGCGGCCTTCTTCCAGGCCTGACTTTCGGGCCGCCGGGTGGCCTTACGACTCGCCCCGCAAAAGATCGACTTGGCGGCGCTGCCGCTTGGTCGGACGGCCGGCCCCGCGCGGCCGGCGCCCGTCGGGCGGCAACTTGATTTGCGTGTTCGGGGGCTTCAGGTCCTCGTAAAGCAGGCGCGCCTCGAGGGCCGGGCCGCGCCGCGTGCCCAACGCGAGCACCTTGACGACCCGGATGTGGCGGCCCTGCGGAAAGGTGAGCACATCGCCCGGTTTGACCTTGTGATGGGCCTTGGAGACGATCTCCCCGGCGATCCGCAATTTACCGCCATTGCACAGCCTGGCGGCCAGGCCGCGGGTCTTGAAGAAGCGTGCGTACCAGAGCCACTTGTCGATGCGTAAGGAGAGTTCGGTCATTTGCCGGGGTCGAGCTCGCGCAGCTTGGCGAAGGGGGACTCGGCCGCCCGGGCCCGGCCCGCGGCCCGCTTTCGGCGCCCGGCCGCCCGGGCCTTTCGGGCGCCGGTGCCGCCGTTTTTCCGGGCCGGGCGCGGCGCGAAGCTGAGACCGGCAGCGTCACGCTGTACCTGATAGCGCAGCGCACCCAGCACGATTTCGAGTTCCGCCTCGCCGCAACCGGTCAGTCGCTTGAGCCGGGGTGTCGCGATGAAAGCGCCTTGCTTCGAGAGCTTCTGCGCCTCGTGCGACAGGCGTTCCAAGGCATCCGCGCGGACCGCCACGGCGGCGCCGTCCTTGCCCGCCAGGCGCCGGAAGCCGGCGGCATGGCACAAGCCCTCATCCGCCCCATCGCCGGGCGCGAAAGCGACCGCATCGAGCGACGGCAAGGGCGGAAGCGGCGCCTTGCCGTGCACGGCCCAAAGCAACGCGCGCAGGCGCGCCGAGCGCGTCTTGACGAGGGCCGGCAGGAAGATGCTCTCGCGGCCCAGGCGTAAGCCGAGCGCGGCCAGCGTCTTGCGGTCGGCCCTGGTGAGGTCCCGGATCTGCCGGGCCACCGCCGCGCGCGGCAACAGCCCGAGCGCCTCGACCAATTGAAACAGCATGCCGCGCCCCGGCCCGGACAAGGCCGCGCCGTCGGCTTCCGCCTCGACGATCCGGAACAGCGGCTCGAGCCGGGCGTTCAGATGCCTCTCGAGCCAGGCGGCCAGGTGCCGGCGCAGCCGTTCGCGCGGCGGCCGGTCCAGGAAGTCGCTCGGCAGCGGCTCGACCGCGGGCTTAAGCGCGCTCACCCCGGGCCCAAGCCGGGCCACCGGGACGCCGCGCCAGGTGATGTCCCCCTCGTCTCCCAGGGCAAAAGCGTCGTCGGCATCCCGCTCGAGGCGTTTCAAGCGGGCCGGAATCTCGCCGGCGAGGGCCCGCCGGGCGGCGCTCAACAGCGGTTTGGCGGCATCGCCCGCGACGCTGGAGTCGACCCGGAACCGGAAGCCTTCGAGGCGACCGACGAACTCGCCCTCGACCAGGACGTCGCCGCTCGGCTGGACGGCGGCGAGCAGGTCATCGCCCGCCCGCAGGCGGCGCACCAGCATGGCGGCACGGCGGTCGACGAAGCGCTGGGTCAGGCGGTCGTGCAGCGCGTCGGAGAGCTTGTCCTCGATCTCCCGGGCCCGCTCCTGCCAATGGTTGTTATCGACCAGCCAGTCACCGCGGGAGGTGATGTAGGTCCAGGTGCGGATGCGGGCGATGCGCGCGGTGAGCGCGTCGATGTCGCCCCCGGCATGGTCGATGCGGTCGATCTCGCGCGCCACCCAATCCTCCGCCAGCCGGCCGTCGCCCTCGATCAGCGAGCGGTAGATGCGGCTCAGCAACCGGGTGTGCTGATCGGAGAGAATCTTGCGGTAGTCCGGAATCTGGCAGACCTCCCAGAGCAGGCGCACCGCAGCCGGGTGGCTGGCGAGGCCCTCGATCGCCGGATCGCGGGCCAGGGCCGAAAGCGCCAGGATGTCATCGGTCTCCCGGACCCGGATCAGTTCCGGCGCCGGCGGCCGGCGCTCCAGGCTCTTAAGCAAATCGCGCGGTGCGCCGAAATCGAGGTTCCGGTTGCGCCAATACACCGCGCGAATCGGATCGAAGCGGTGATTCTCGACCGCATCCACCAGGTCCGGCGGCAGCGGACCGACCTCGCTGGCGGTGCCGAAGGTCCCGTCGGCCATGTGGCGGCCGGCCCGGCCGGCGATCTGGGCCAGCTCGGCCGGGCTGAGCGCGCGCGTGGCCTGGCCGTCGAATTTCGCGAGTTTGGCGAAGGCGACGTGATCCAGGTTGAGATTGAGGCCCATCCCGATCGCGTCGGTCGCCACCAGATAGTCGACCTCGCCGGCCTCGAACATGCCGACCTGGGCGTTTCGCGTCCGCGGGCTGAGCGCACCGAGAACCACCGCGGTGCCGCCGCGCTGCCGGCGCATCAGCTCGGCCATGGCATAGACCTCGGCCGCGGAGAAGGCGACCACCGCCGAGCGGGGCGCCAGGCGGGTGAGCTTCTTGGTCCCGGTGTAGGTGAGCGTCGAGAAGCGCGGCCGCGACAGGGTTTCCGCCTCGGGCACCAGGTTGCGCAGAACCGGGCGCATCGTATCGGCACCCAGGAACATTGTCTCCTCGCCGCCGCGCGCATGGAGCAGCCGGTCGGTGAAGACGTGGCCGCGCTCCGGGTCGGCGCAGAGCTGGACCTCGTCGACCGCCAGAAACGCGACCGGCCGGTCGGTGGGCATGGATTCGACCGTGCACAGGAAGTAGCGGGCATTGGGCGGGACGATCTTCTCCTCGCCGGTGACCAGCGCCACCTGCCGCGCCCCCTTGAGCTGCACCGCCCGGTCGTAGTTCTCGCGCGCCAGCAGGCGCAGCGGAAAGCCGATCATCCCGCTGCGGTGCCCGAGCATGCGTTCGACGGCAAGGTAGGTCTTGCCCGTATTGGTCGGGCCAAGAACCGCGGTCACCCGGCCTTGGGCGGAGCAGGTCATGGCGCAAAGAATCCGCCGGATTGGCCGCCCTTGCAAGCCCCGGCGCGGAACCCCTCTGTCAAGGCCCGGCGCCTTCGCGGCCGCCTTCGATCAGCGGCACGAAGGCGACCGGCAGCACATTGCGCTCGGAAATCCGGCCCTGCTCGCCCTTGGTGACGAGGATCAGGTCCTGCTCCTGCGTGGTGAAGGGGTAGCGGGGCGCAACCGCGCTGCGATCCACCGGGATGACCAGCCGGCCGCCGAGGCCGAGCTGCTCGATCAAGGCCGGCGGGACCCTGTGCCAGGCCGCGGCGGTGACCACGATCGCGGCGAAGGGCGCATGCTCGGACCAGCCTTTCGCGCCGTCGCCGGTCCGCACCTCGATGTTCGCATAGCCGAGACGCTTCAGGCGCTCGGCCGCCGACTTGGCCAGTTCCGGAACCGCCTCGACGGTGTAGACCTGCTGCGCCAGCTCGGCGAGGACGGCCGCCTGATAGCCGCAGCCCGTGCCGATCTCGAGCACCCGGTCCTCGGGGCCGACGGAGACCAGATCGGTCATGATCGCCACCACGTAGGGCTGCGAAATGGTCTGGCCGTGGCCGATCGGCTGCGGCCGGTTCTGATAGGCGCTGGCCCGGTTCACCTCGGGGACGAAGAGATGGCGGGGGACCTTCGCCATGGCCGCCATGACCCGCGGGTCGAGGGCCTCCTTCCCGAGCCATTTTTTGGTACCGACCACCTCGGCGGCGATCTCGGCCACCATGGCCCGGCGTTCCGCCTGCATGTCGTCGTCGGTCTCGATCATGCCCCTATCTTATCCGAAGCAGCCCCGGCCGGGTCTTGCAGTCGCGCGGTTATTAGCACATATCAGACGCGATTTATTACCCGGCGCGATTGACCGATTTCGGCAACGGCACGCCCACGCATCACTCAACTGGATCGAGATCATGTCTGAAGAGAAGCTCAGCTTCCAAGCCGAAGTCAGCCGGCTTCTGGAGATCGTCGCCAACTCGCTCTATGCGAACAAGGAAATCTTCCTGCGCGAGTTGATCTCCAACGCCTCCGACGCCTGCGACCGCCTGCGCTATGCGGCGCTCACCCAAACGGAGCTATTGGGCGAGGACGCCGGTTTTAGAATCCTTCTGTCGACCGATCGGAAGGCACGCACGGTGACGATCGCGGACAACGGCATCGGCATGAACCGGGACGATTTGGTCGCGGATCTCGGCACCATCGCGCGCTCCGGCACCGCGGCCTTCCTGCAACAGCTCGAGCAAACGCCGGACGGCGTCAACCTGATCGGCCAGTTCGGCGTCGGGTTCTATTCGGCCTTCATGGTCGCCGACCGGGTCGAGGTCTTGAGCCGCAAGGCGGGCGAGGACCGAGGCTGGCGCTGGGCCTCCGACGGGAAAGGCGAGTTTTCGGTCGGCGCGACGGAAGATGCGCCGGCGCGCGGCACGAAGATCACCCTGAAGCTCAAGAAGGGCCAGGACGAATTCCTCGATTCGGCGCGCCTCAAACGCATCGTCAAGACCTATTCCGACCACATCGCGATCCCGGTCGTACTCGCCGAGGACGGCGAGGAAAAGACCGTGAATGTCGCCTCGGCGATTTGGACCCGGCCCAGGTCCGAGATTACCGACGCGCAGTACAAGGAATTCTACCACCATGTCGGCCACGGCTTCGACGATCACTGGCTGCGGCTGCACTTCAAGGCCGAAGGCGTGATCGAGTATACCGGGCTGCTCTACGTCCCCTCGACCGCGCCCTTCGACCTTTTCCACCCGGACCGCCGCCACGGCGTCAAGCTCTACGTCAGCCGGGTCTTCATCACCGACCGATGCGAGGAGCTGGTGCCGCCTTACCTGCGGTTCCTGCGCGGGGTCATCGACACCGAGGACCTGCCGCTCAACATCAGCCGCGAGACGCTGCAGAACAACCCGATGGTGCACAAGATCCGCAACGCGGTGACCAAGCGGGTGCTGAGCGAGCTCAAGAAGCAGGCCAAGAAGGCGCCCGACGACTACGCCAAGTTCTGGGAGAACTTCGGCGCGGTGCTGAAGGAAGGCATCTACGAGGACGAAGGCCGGCGCGACGCGCTGCTCGAGCTGGCCCGGTTCCGCTCGACCCGGGGCACGGGCCAGATCAGCCTGGCCGACTATGCCGGGCGCATGCCCGAGGGACAGGATGCGATCTATTACATCGGCGGCGAGGACGCCGGGGGCCTGCGCAAGAGTCCGCAGCTCGAGGGCTTCGCGGCCAAGGGCGTCGAGGTGCTGCTGCTGACCGACCCGGTCGACGAGTTCTGGATTCCCGCGGTCTCCGAATACCAGGGCAAGCCATTCAAATCGGCGACCCGCGGCGGCGCCGATCTCGGCAAGATCGCGGCGCCGGACAAGGCCGGGAAAAGCGCGCCCGAAGCCGAGGCGGCACCCGGACTGGATGCCCTGGTCGCCTTCATCAAGCTGGCGCTCAAGGACGAGGTGAAGGACGTGCGCGCCTCGGAGCGGCTGACCGACAGCGCGGTCTGCCTGGTGGCCGACGAAGGCGATATCGACATGCACCTGGAACGCTTGCTGAAACAGCACCGCCAGATCGATCAGTTCGCCAAGCGCATCCTGGAGATCAACCCCCGACACCCGCTGATCCGCGCCTTGGCGGAGCGGCTCGGCGCACCGGGCGCCGCCGGGACGGATGCCGGAAACGCCGCGGAATACGAGGCAGGCGCGCCGCTCGAAGACGCGGCCCGGCTGCTGCTCGACCAGGCGCGCATCGTCGAGGGCGAGCCGCTGCCCGACCCGACCGGCTTCGCCCGCCGGCTTTCCACGTTGCTCGAACGGGGCCTTGCCGCGCCGGCCTGAGCCGGGCGTCCCGAGGTTGCGTGACGGCGAATTGCCGCGGCCGGAACCAACCCGGCCCGACCGGGCGGCCGATTCTCCAGACGTCAGTCGAGCCGCCGGGCGTTAAAATTCCAGGTTGTCGAGGGTTATGCCCGCGGCGCCGAGGATCGGGCCGTTGCGGCCCTGCTGGACGATGACGGCACAGCCGTCCCGGCCGCGCGCCGCGGCGGCGGCGAGATCGAGCGGAATTTCCAGTCGCTCGCCCGTCCAGGTGCCGAGGCGTTCGAACCGGCGGACCACGTTGGCGTTCCGGACGGTGCGCCCGGCGTTTTCGCCGCGCATCACCTCGGTTTCATGGCGCCGATCGTAGGTCGCAAGCCATACCGCGGCGCCGACGTCCGGCGCATGCCCCGCCGGGATCACCACTGTCCCCCCGCCGCTGGTCAGGAACCGGATCCTCAGGGGTTTGCTGCGCGCCGCCGCGCGCTCGATGGCGCCGAGCACCTCGGCGCGCTGCGAGCCGACCACATTTTCCCGGCCGTCGACAATGATCTGGGGCGTGAACACGTAGCGCAGGCGCAGCGCCTCGGCGTAGCGGCGCTGGCGCTCGGTGTGCATCGGGCTGCTGTAGGGATCGCGCCAGCCGATGTAGTCCCAGTAATCGACATGAAGCGACAAGACCAGCAGGTCGGGCCGGTCGGCCAATTCCATCAAGAGATCGTCGGCCGGCGGGCAGGACTCGCAGCCCTGCGAGGTGAACAGCTCCACCACGACCGGCGGCGCTCTATCCGCCGCTTCGGCCGCCGCCTCGAACCCGGCCGGAAGACGGGTGAGCCCGAACAGGACGGCCCCAGCCAGGACGAGCCCGCCCACCGCATTCCTTGTGGTACGACACCGCATGGTCCGACGATACGAGCCGAAGCCCTCACAGGCGAATCACGTTCGGGTGAGTCTTCCGCGATGGCCCGCCGCCGAGGCAGACCAGGCCGAATCCGCCGATTTCCGGTCGATTCACAGGTCCGGTGCGGGACCGGGCCGTCAGCCCGCCGCCCCGGCCGAGACCCGCACATCGACCTGCATGTCGAGGACGTCCCCCGAGTCTCCCGAATCGCCGCCCTGGACGAAGGCCTTGGCCCGGGCATCGATCGCGCCGGCTCAGGCCGCTTTCATCAGATCGCGCAGGACGTAGTGCAGGATGCCGCCGTGACGGTAGTATTCGACCTCGTCCGCCGTGTCGATCCGGCAGAGCAGCGGAATCTCCCGGCTCGTGCCGTCCGGCCGGTGAATCCGGCAGACAACCTCCATGCGCGGCGCAATTCCGCCTGCGATCCCGACGATGTCGAAGGTCTCCTCGCCGGTAAGACCAAGCGACTTGCGGGACATGGCGTCCTTGAACTGCAGCGGCAGCACGCCCATCCCGACCAGGTTGGCGCGGTGGATGCGCTCGAAGCTCTCCACGATCACCGCCTTGACGCCGAGCAAGCGGGTGCCCTTGGCCGCCCAGTCGCGGCTCGATCCGGTGCCGTATTCCTTGCCGGCGATGACCACGAGGGGCACCCCTTCCGCCCCGTATTTCATGGCGGCATCGTAAATCGGCATGACCTCGCCGTCGGGCAGATGCTTGGTGTAGCCACCCTCGACGCCATCCAGCATCACGTTGCGGATGCGGATGTTGGCGAAGGTGCCGCGCATCATGACGTGGTGGTTGCCCCGGCGGGAGCCATAGGAGTTGAACTCGGACGGCCGGACCCGACGCTCCAGAAGGTACGCGCCGGCCGGGCTGTCCTTCTGGATCGCACCGGCGGGCGAGATGTGGTCGGTGGTCACCGATTCGCCCAGGATGGCCAGCGGCCGGGCGCCGAGCACGTCCGAGACCGCGCCGGGTTCGGCCGTCATGTCCTCGAAAAACGGCGGGTACTGCACGTAGGTGCTGCCCGAATCCCAGCCATAGGTGAGGCCCGCTGCGGCCCCGATGCCGCGCCATTCCGCCGGCCCCTGGAAGACGTTGGCGTAACGGGCGCGGAACATATCGGGGCTCAGCACCTTGTCGATGGTCTCCCGGATCTCCCGGTTCGAGGGCCAGATGTCCCTGAGATAGACCGGCCGACCGCCGCTCATGCCCAGCGGTTCGGTCAAGAGATCGCGGAACACCGTCCCGGCCAGCGCGTAGGCCACGATCAGCGGCGGCGAGGCCAGGTAGTTGAGCCGGGTGCGCGGATTGATCCGGCCCTCGAAGTTGCGGTTGCCCGAGAGGACCGCGGCGACGTGCAGCCCGCCCTCGTCGATCGCCGCGGCGATCGGCTCGGGCAGCGGGCCGGAATTGCCGATGCAGGTGGTGCAGCCGTAGCCGACCAGATTGAAGCCCAAGGCATTCAGGTCCTCCTGCAGGCCGGCGGCCGTCAGATAATCGGTCACCACCTGGGAACCGGGGGCAAGCGAGGTCTTGACCCAGGGCTTGACGCGGAGGCCCCGGGCGCGCGCCTTGCGGGCGAGCAGGCCGGCGCCGATCAGTACGCTCGGGTTCGAGGTGTTGGTGCAGGAGGTGATCGCGGCGATCACCACGTCGCCGTGGCGCAGGCCGTAATCGCCGCCGGCAACCGGGACGTGCCTGCCCGGATCGCCGCCGGCCTCGGCCTTGACGACCGCCTTGGCCGCCCCGGCCATGGCCGAGAGCGCGACCCGGTCCTGCGGGCGCCTCGGCCCGGCCAGGCTGGGCTCGACGTCGCCGAGATCCAGCTCGACGATGTCGGTATAGACCGGATCAAGCGCAGCCTCGCCGTGCCACAGGCCCTGGGCCTTGGCCTAGGACTCGACCAGGGCGACCCGGCCGCGG
>JBHIDD010000015.1:0-16432 GCA_046759925.1 Kiloniellaceae bacterium | reverse complement strand
GGTCGACGACCACGCCGCCCGGGTTGGCCAGGCCCTCGACGAAGATGGCCTTGCACTTCGGCGTGAGGCTTTTACGGACGTTCTCGGGATCGTCGACGTCGACGAAATGGACGTGCCAGTCGAACTTCTTGAAGGTCTTGCCGAACTGCGTGATCGAACCGCCGTAGAGCCGGTTCGAGGAGATGAACTCGTCGCCCGGCTCCATGAAGGCGAAGAAGGCGAGCACCTGCGCCGCGTGGCCCGAGGCGCAGCAGGTGGCGCCCCGGCCGCCCTCGAGGCTGGCGATCCGCTCTTCGAGCGCCGAGACCGTGGGGTTGGCCAGGCGCGAGTAGATGAAACCGAAGGTCTGCAGGTCGTAGAGCGAGGCCGCGTGGTCGGTGTCGTAGAACACATAGGAAGCGTTCTGGTAGATCGGCGTCTGGCGCGCGCCGGTGACCGGTTCCGGCTGGCTGCCGGCGTGAATCATGCGGGTCTCGAAGCCGAACTCTTCCTTGTTCCGCTTGCTCATGCGGTCCAGATCCTCCGCCGCTTGCTCGAAATGATGCGGGAGTTGAAGCCGCCCCAGGAAAGCTCGCTGTGCAGGCGGCCGAATTCGATCTTCGGGCAGCGGTTCATCACCACCTCGAGCCCGGCGGCCTTGGCGCGCGCCGCCGCCTCGTCGTCGCGTATGCCGAGCTGCATCCAGACGACCCGGATGCCTTTCGCCTCCTTGAGCGCGATCGCCTCGTCGACGATCGCCCCGGCGACCGCCGAGCCGCGGAAGATGTCGACCATGTCGATCTGGCCCGGTACCTCGGCCAGCGTTGCCAGGCAGGTCTCGCCCAGGATGTCCTCGCCCGCCGCGCGCGGGTTGACCGGGATCACCCGGTAGCCCTTGACCTGCAGGTACTTCATGGCGAAATAGCTGGGCCGGTTCCAGTAGGGGCTGGCGCCGACCATGGCGATGGTCCGCACGCTCGCCAGGAGCCTGCGGAGCAGGGCGTCGCTGTAAGTCAGGTCATCGGACATGCCCGCTCAAACCCCTCGCCCCGAGGAGGGCGGCCCTTATTGGCCGGCAACAACATCCCGCAGAACAGCCGGAAGTGGAAGGGTCTTTTGCGCCCCCCGCCAGGCCCGCGGTCCGGTCGCGGCCCCGGCCCGCCCGCACCGACACGCAAGGGATCACGCAAGGATCCCGCCGGCGTCTTCGCGACCCGGAGATTTTAAACCAACTTAGCATAAATATATCTCAAACATGTGAGATTCTTAATATTATAGAAACCACGGTGAGGGACAATCACGCTGCCGCAGGTATGCGGCACGGCCCCGCGCGAATGGACCCCCCCGTCCATTGGCCGTCCGCGGCCCTCCTCCCGCGAGCGCGCGGGGCCACAGGCTCCGGCCGATCGGGCGGTGTCGAGATAGCGCCGGATCTTTCGGTTTGATCGGTTTGTGCCGACTGCCGCAAGTCCGTTTGCGTTCGCGCCGGCGCCCCGGGGTGCAGGCCGGCGATCTTGCGCGCGCCGTCCAGGGGGGGGCGGCCGGGATCGGAGAAACGGCGGAGGATTGCGGCGGTCGCGGGCGGTCTTCTACCGGTCGCGCCAGACCGGCTTGCGCTTGGCGATAAACGCGTCGATCCCTTCGCCGGCGTCCTCGAACATCATGTTGGAGGCCATCTCTTTGCTGGCGTAGTCGTAGGCGGCCGCCAAGCCCATCTCGATCTGCTTGTACAGGACGCGCTTGCCCGCCGCGATGCACGCCTGCGACTTGGCGACAATGGCGTCGGCCAATTCGGCAACGCTTTCGTCGAGATGCGCCGGCGCGGCGACCCGATTGACCAGGCCGATCTCGGCGGCCTGGTCGGCCGAGATGAATTCGCCCGTGAACAGCATCTCGAAGGCGTGCTTGAGGCTCACGTTGCGGCTGAGCGCGACCCCCGGGGTCATGCAGAACAGGCCCACGCCGATCCCGGAGGTGGCGAAGCGGGCAGCGCTCGAGGCCACCGCCAGATCCGCGGTGGCGACGAGCTGGCATCCCGCCGCGGTGGCCAGGCCGTGGACCCGGGCGATCACCGGCTGCGGCAGGCGCCTGAGCGAAAGCATCATCCGGCTGCACTGTTTGAACAGCGCGTGGTAATACGCCTCGTCCGGCTTGCCGCGCATTTCCTTGAGGTCGTGGCCCGCGCAGAAGGCCTTGCCGCGCCCGGCCAGTACGAGGACCCGGACGCTGTCGTCCCGGCCGATACGGTCCAGTGCCTCCTGGACCGCCGTGAGCATCGCCTCGGACAGGGCGTTGTACTGCCGGGGGCGGTTGAGCGTGAGCGTGGTCACGCCGCCGCGGTCCTCGCGCAGCAGAATCGGCTCGCCCTGCGTGGCGGTGGCGGCTCGAGCGGTCATGGCGCGCGTCCCCGGTGTGGCCCTCTGCCCCGAATTTGACCCCTTCGCAGGGGCTGGTTCAAGAGTTATTACAGAACAGTCGCTTATACGGGGATGAGGTCATGGCGCGGATCTCCTTGGACGAGATCAATGAAATCTGCGAGGCCGAACTGCCTTGGGTGCGGATGCTCGGCTTTGTCGTGGAGGAGATCGGCCAGGGGGCCTGCCGGGTGCGCCTGCCCCAGAAGGACGAATTTTTGCGCCCCGGCGGCACGGTGAGCGGGCCGGCGCTCATGAGCCTTGCGGATTACGCCATGTACGTCGCGGTTCTCTCGGCCGTCGGCCGGGTCGAGCTCGCGGTCACCACGAACCTCACCTGCAACTTCCTGCGCCGGCCGAAGCCCGGGGACGTGATCGCGGAGTGCCGCCTGCTCAAGCTCGGCAAGCGGCTGGCCTACGGCGAGGCCTCGATCTATGCCGCGGGAGACGAAGATGCGGGGCCGGTCGCCCACGTCACCGCGACCTATTCGATCCCGCCGGAGCGCCCCGCAGATTAGGGTCCGTAACGAAATAACCGCTTCGGATTCGTTTCTTGTTTCCAGTGCAAGGGGCCTTGCCCCTTGACCCCAGCAAAGGCCGAAGGCCTTTGCAAACCTTTCCAATGGGGCCTTCGGCCCCTGGCGGGGTTCGAAGGGGCGGAGCCCCACGCACCGCGCAGCGATATCGATTCGATTGTTTTGTTACGAGTCCTTGGGGCTTGCCCGCGAGGTCTCGGCCGCGCGTTCCGGTCTTGAAATCTTGCGCCGCACCGGCAAGTCCCGTGTCTTTCGCGGCACCCGATAGTTTACGCCGGCCCAAGGCGTTGGTCTTGCGATATTAGGATACCACAGCTCTAACGTCTTCCGTGAAAACGGTTTTGCTCCATTGACAGGCAGGCGGCGCTGCCGTAGAACCGCCGCGCTCCGAAGCGGCGGGACTCGCCGCGATCCTTGGCTCCCGGGTTTGCGCGATGAGGACCTATTCCGCCAAAGCGGCAGATATCGAGAAGACCTGGTTCGTCGTCGACGCCGACGGCGTGGTCCTGGGGCGTCTGGCCTCGCGGATCGCGCTGATTCTCCGCGGCAAGCACAAGACGAGCTTCACGCCCCACATGGATTGCGGCGACAACGTCATCGTGATCAACGCCGGGAAGGTCAAGCTGACCGGCAAGAAGCGGGGCGACAAGATCTATCACTGGCACACCGGCTATCCGGGCGGCATCAAGCAGCGCACCGCCGGCCAGATCCTCGAGGGCGCGCACCCCGAGCGGATCGTCCAGAAGGCCGTGGAACGCATGATCCCGCGCGGCCCGCTCGGCCGGCAGCAGATGCGGAACCTGCGCGTCTACGCCGGGGCGGAGCACCCCCACGCGGCGCAGAATCCCGTCGCGCTGGACATCGCCGGCAAAAACCCCAAGAACCGGAGGAGCGCCTGAGATCATGGCGGAGGAAACCGAGACCCTGACCGACCTGGGCGAGCTCGGCGAGGCCGCGGGCCTCGCCGCCGAAGCCGAGCCGGAGCCGGCCGAGCCGAAACGCGATGCCCTCGGCCGGGCCTATGCGACCGGCAAGCGCAAGAACGCGGTCGCCCGCGTCTGGATCAAGCCGGGCGGCGGCCGGATCACGGTCAACGGCCGCGACTGGGAGGCCTACTTCGCCCGTCCGGTGCTGCGCATGGTGATCAACCAGCCCTTCACCGCGGTCGACCGCGCCGACCAGTTCGACGTGATGTGCACGGTCAAGGGGGGCGGCCTGTCGGGCCAGGCGGGCGCGGTGCGCTACGGGATCTCCAAGGCGCTCCTGGCTTACGAGCCGGAGCTGCGCCCGGTCCTCAAGCAGGGCGGCTTCCTGACCCGCGATGCCCGCGTGGTCGAACGCAAGAAGTACGGCCGACGCAAGGCGCGCAGGAGCTTCCAGTTCTCCAAGCGCTGATCCCGCTTCGGATCTGCCTTATCGGAGGGTGTCCCGGCGGGGCGCCCTTTTCCGTTTGACGCCTGCGGCATCCGCGTTACCGTCGGGCCGCGAGGCCAAGCCGGGAGGTTGGAACGGGTGACATCATGACCGCAAGCGACCACAAGGCCCGCATCGGGATCATGGGCGCCTCGGGCTATACGGGCGCCGACCTGATCCGGCTCTTGGCCGGCCATCCCCAAGCCGAGATCCGCCTGCTGACCGCCGAGTCCCATGCCGGCCGGCCGCTTGCGGCGGTCTTGCCGCATCTTGGGGGCTTGGACCTGCCCGATCTGATGCGCGTCGAGGAGGCGGACTGGTCGGGGATCGACGTGGTCTTGTGCGCCCTGCCGCACGGCACCAGCCAGGAGGTCATCGCCGCCCTGCCGCGCCATTTGAAAGTGATCGACCTTTCGGCCGATTTCCGGCTGAGGGATACCGCCACCTATGCCCGCTGGTACGGTCGCGAACACCGCGCGCCCGAGCTCCAGAAGGCGGCCGTCTATGGCCTGAGCGAGCACAACCGCGAAACGATCCGGGCGGCCAATCTGGTGGCCTGTCCGGGCTGTTATCCCACGGCGGCGCTTCTGCTGCTGCTGCCCCTGGTGGCCGACGGACTGATCGAGGCCGACGACATCATCATCGACGCCAAGTCGGGGGTGACCGGGGCCGGGCGGGCCTTGAACGAGGCGATGCTGTTCGGCGAGGTCGCCGAGGGGATCCATCCCTACGGCGTGGCCGGCCACCGCCACGCGCCGGAGATCGAGCAGGAGCTGTCCAAGGCCGCCGGCCGGGAGCTGCTGGTCAACTTCACGCCGCACCTGATGCCGATCAACCGGGGCGAATTGCTCACCACTTATGTGCGGCTCGCCCAAGGGGCGAGCGCGGACGATCTGCGCGCGGCGCTCGACCGGCGCTACGCCGACGAGCCCTTCGTCCGGCTGGCGCCCCAGGGGACGAGCCCGGCCACCCGCCACGTCCGCGGCTCCAACCATTGCCTTCTGGGGGTCTTTGCCGACCGGTTGCCGGGCCGGGCGATTCTGGTCTCGGTCTTGGACAACCTGGTCAAGGGCGCCGGCGGCCAGGCGATCCAGAACATGAACCTGATGTTGGGCCTGCCCGAACCCTTGGGCCTCGAGCAGCAGCCGCTGTTTCCGTGATCCGGAAGGAAGCGCCATGTCCGGGCTGATTCTGCCCTACCGGGGCGTGAGCCCGAAAATCGCCGAGCAGGCCTTTATCGCCGAGACGGCGGTCATTATCGGCGATGTGGAGATCGGCGCGGGCGCGTCGGTCTGGTACGGCTGCGTCCTGCGCGGCGATGTCAACAGGATCCGCGTCGGCCGCAATACCAACATCCAGGACTCCACCGTGATTCACTGCAACCATGACCGCGGCGGCGACTACCGCGTAACCGGGGGCGGCGAGCCGACCCGTATCGGCGACAACGTCGTCGTCGGCCACATGGCGCTCTTGCACGCCTGTAGGGTGGGGGACGGCGCGTTCATCGGCATGCGCGCGGCGGTCCTGGACCGGGCGGTGGTGGAGGACGGCGCCATGGTCGCGGCCGGGGCGGTCGTCACGCCGGGCAAGGTGGTCAAATCCGGCCAGGTCTGGGCCGGGATTCCGGCCCGGCACATGCGCGACATGACCGCGCGGGACATCGCCGAGGCGTCCTATATTGTCGAGCACTACGGCGAATTGGCGGGCGAATACCTGAACCATCAGGCTGCGGGGGCGCGGGCGGATCTTCGGGCCGGGCCCCAGACCAATATTCGCTGAGGTCCAATATTCGCTGAGGTCCGATATTCGCTAAGGTCCAATATGCGCTAAGGTATTGCGCCATGGGCGGCCGACGCAGGCGCAAGCGGCTCAAGCCACGCAATCCGCTGGTCCCGGTGGTCCGGTCGTTGCGACACAAGGTCAGGCCCTCGGCCAGAACCTACAGCCGCAAGACCAAGCACAAGCGGCCCGGGGCGGATAATGGCGAGACCGCGCGCTAAGCAGAGTGTTCCTGATCCGGCCACGAATGGCCGGGCCAAGATCACTCTGCAAGCCCTTAAACGTCCAGCAGGTTTTGCGAAGCCCGCCCACCCGCGCTGTGGGCGGAGTTTCGAAAACCTGCTTAGGGACGGGAAATATCCTTGGTCGCAGGTTAACCGCATCGAAGCTTGACCGGCCTCGAGCGGGACGATGCGCGATGGCGGCGGTTGCCGCCGACGATCCCGGTCATCCGGAAGCACAGCCGGTTCGGCGACGATGTAATACCGACGAGCAAATGAACGGACTCGTTCATTTGCGAGGCGGCAAGCGCGACTGCGCGCCGCGCCCACTGGCGCGAAAGCCAAGGGGCCGAATGGCCCCGCCCGGCGCTTGAGGGAACATAGGCGAGTCCATTCGTGGGCTCGCCGGTATAATACCGACGAGCGAATGAACGGACTCGTTCATTTGCGAGGCGGCAAGCGCGACCGCGCGCCGCCGCGAATGCGGCCGCAAGCCAAGCGGACGGATGTCCGCGCCCGGCGTCTGAGGGACCATGCGACAAGTCAATTCATTGACTTGTCGGTATAATCCAGGCGTTGCAGGCCCGGTTCTTGACTTTCGGGTCTTGGCGGCCGATCCGTCTCCCGAACCCCCATCCTAAATCGGGCGAACCGTTGCGGCCGACATCGCCCGGGCCGGCCGGGAGAGCAATCCTTTGCGCCGCGGCTAGTCCTGCGCGCGCACCTTGACGTAGCTGCCCGGCGCGTCCTCGATCGCTTTCAGCTTGCCGGCGCCGGGGCTTCGGGCGGCGACCTTGTCGCCGCCGTACCTGCCGGCCCACTTGGCCCACTCGGGCCACCACGAGCCGGCGTGCTCCGTGGCGCCGGCGAACCAGGCATCCGGGGTCTTGCCGTTCTTCGCGTTGGTCCAGTAGGAGTATTTCCGGGCCGCCGGCGGGTTGATTACGCCCGCGATATGGCCCGAGGCGGCGAGCACGAATTTCACCGGCCCGGAGAACAGCCGGGTCGCCGCGTAGGTCGACTTCCAGGGGGCGATGTGGTCCTCCCGGGTCGACAGCATGAAGCTCGGCGTCTTGATCTTGTGCAGGTCGATGGGCACCCCCTTGAGTTCGATGCCGCCCGGCTTTGCCAGGAGGTTCTCCTGGTACATCGCGCGCAGATAGAAGCCGTGCATGGCCGCCGGCAGGCGCGTCGAATCCGCGTTCCAATAGAGCAGGTCGAAAGGGAAGGGATCCTTGCCCAGAAGGTAGTTGTTGATCACGAAGGACCAGATCAGATCGTTGGCCCGGAGCATGTTGAAGGTGATCGCCATGTCGGCGCCTTCGAGGTACCCGGCCTTGCTCATCTTCTCCTCGAGCGCGGTCAACTGCTCCTCGTCGATGAACACGCCGAGTTCGCCCGGTTCGCTGAAGTCGGTCATGGCGGCGAGGAAAGTGGCGCTCTTTATCCGCGAATCGTCCTTGGCCGCCATGTAGGCCAGCGAACAGGCGAGCAGCGTGCCGCCCAGGCAGTAGCCGATGACGTTGAATTCCTTCTCGCCGGTTGCCTTTTGCATGGCATCGAGCGCGGCAAGCGGCCCTTCGACCATGTAGTCCTCGAAGGTTTTGGCGCCCAGCTTCTCGTCCGGATTGACCCAGGAGATGATGAAGACGGTGAAGCCCTGCTCGACCGCCCACCTCACGAAGGAGTTCTTTTCCCGGAGATCCAAAACGTAATATTTGTTGATCCACGGCGGTATGATCAGCAGCGGCCGCTTGTAGACCCGTTCGGTGGCCGGGTCGTACTGAATCAGTTGTATCAAGTCGTTTTGATAGACGACCTTGCCCGGCGTCACGGCGATGTTCGCGCCCAGTTCGAAGGCCTCGGTGTCGGTCGTCTTGATGCTGAGCCGGCCTTTGCCCCGTTCCAGATCCTCGAGCAGGTTTTCCAGGCCCTTGACCAGGTTCTCGCCGCCGCTCTCCAGCGTGGCGCGCAGGACTTCGGGGTTGGTCATGACGAAGTTGGAGGGCGCCATCGCGTCGACGAACTGGCGCGTGTAAAAGTCCACCTTCTTTGCCGTCTTGTCGTCCATGCCCTCGACGTCGCGCACCGTGGACTGCATCCAGCGCGCGGTCAGCAGGTACGACTGCTTGATGAAGTCGAACAGCTGATTTTCGTCCCAGGCCTCGTCCTTGAACCGGCGGTCGCCGGCCTCCGGCGTGGCCACGGGCTCGGCCGGCTCGCCCAGCAGGCGCCGCGTGGTCGACTGCCACAGCTTCATGTAATCCTGCCAGAGGTTAATCTGGGCCTGAACCATCTTCGCCGGGTCGGCCATCATGTGCGCGGTCATCTCGAGGAAGGCGTTTCCGATGTGCAACGGGTCCACCTGCGCCGTGCCGCGATCGGCGTTCTGCCGCTCCAGGAACTCGGAGACGAGCTTTTGGCTCCGCTCGGCGATGTTGGCCATGGCCTCGGACATCTCGACCGGGTCGGGCAGCTTCACGTCGGGGCCCTGTTGCTCAGCCATGGCGCCTTACCTTATGCTTCCCATGAATCGGGGCCGCAATGCGGGCCGTATCGCCGTTCGCCGACGACACCCCCGGCGAGACCTGCGCGGGGGCAGTCTAAAGGAGATTCGCGGGTTTCAATAGCCGATGGATTTAGGTTTGACCAGCCCGGTTGGTCTGGGATATTCGCACTGGCGGTACGCCCCATGAGAGCACAATGAGCGCACAGCAGGGAGCGACCATGACCGAGGCTAGCATCGATTTCGCGCGCCCAACCGGCGGGAGCCGGCGGTTCGTCACCTTTTGGGCGGGCGTTCTGTCGTTGCCGCTGCTGCTCGGCGCCTGCTCGGTGGTGCCGGACTGGGCCGATCCGAGCCGCTGGTTCGGGGAAGACGTTTCGCCCGGCCGCGTCGCCCAAGGCGAGGACGGCGCCGGGCCAAGCGAGTCACCCGGCTTTCCGAACCTCGCCTCCGTCCCCGATTCGGCGCCGCGGACCAGCCCTTCGGAAGAGCGCGCCCGGATCCAGGAGGGTCTCACCGCCGATCGCGCGAGCGCGCAATATTCCGGCGAGCGGCTGACCGGCGGGGTCGCGGCCGCGCCGGCGCCGGTCCCGCTTGCGAAAGCCCCGGACCAGCCGGCCGGGATCCGGCAAATCCCGACCCGGCAGGCCGCGCCGCAGGTCGCGACCGTGCCGGAACCGCCGGCGGTACCGGATGGCGCCGCGCAGCCGTTTGCCCGGACGCCGCTGCCGGCGACCGGGCCGCAACGCACCCCGATGTCGGCGCCGCTCGAGCCCGCCGAAGGCGGCGCACCGGCCGGGCCGCCGGAACCGCAACTGCGGTTCCCGCAACAAAGTCCTGGGCCGGCGGGTCCGGGCGCGGGCGGCCTCCCGGGCCGGACGGAACTGGTTGGCGTCGTCTATTTCGCGCACGGCTCGGCCGCGCTGGACGCCAACGACCGCCGGGTGCTGCGGGATATCGTCACGCTGCACCGGCAGCGCGGCGGCTCGATCCGGGTCGTCGGCCATGCCAGCGCGCGCACCGCGGTCGTGGATGCCCTGCGCCATAGCGTGGCCAACTTCGAGATGTCGTGGCAGCGCGCCAATGCCGTTGCGGCGGCGCTCGTCGAGTTGGGGGCCGAGCGGGACAAGGTGCGCGCCGAGGCCCGGTCCGACAGCCAGCCGGTCTATCACGAGTTCATGCCGACCGGCGAGGCCGGCAACCGGAGGGCCGAGGTCTTCCTGGAATATTGACCCTGCGGCCGGTACTAGGCAGGTTTTCGAAACTCCGCCCACACCGCGTGTGGGCGGGCTTCGCAAAACCTGCTGGACTTTTAAGGGCTTGCAGAGTGATCTTGGCCCGGCCATTCGTGGCCGGATCAAGGACACTCTGCTTAGGGGGCGCGGACCGGCTTCGGCACCGGCACCAAGCGGCCGAACGCCGCACTAGGTCGACTGCGGCATCCTCACGGCGATTCGGGTCGCTGCGAGCGCCGCCCCGAACGGTCCGCGGGACTGGGTCGAGGCGACACATGCGGGGTCCCGAGAAATTGATTAGTTCCGACGACGGGCGCAAACTGGCGTCGTGAGCGAGTCCCTGAAAATCGCGGTCGCCGGCCTCGGCACGGTGGGCTCCGGAACCCTCCAGCTGATCCAGGCGCACAACGACCTGATCGCCGCACGCTGCGGCCGGCCGATCATGGTATCGGCGGTCTCGGCGCGGGACCGGCGCAAGAACCGCGCGCTGGACCTCTCGGCCGTGCGCTGGTTCGAGGACCCGGTCGCCATGGCGGCCGATCCCGAGATCGACGTGGTGCTCGAACTGATCGGCGGTTCGGACGGCGTGGCCAGGCAGGTGATCGAGCGCGCGATCGAGGCGCGCCATCACGTGATCACCGCCAACAAGGCGCTGCTCGCCCATCACGGCACGGCGCTCGCCCGCGCCGCCGAAGCGGCCGGGGTGACGCTCGGCTACGAGGCGGCGGTGGCCGGCGGGATCCCGGTCATCAAGGGTCTGCGCGAAGGCCTGGCGGCCAACAGCATCACGCGCGTCTACGGGATTCTGAACGGCACCTGCAACTTCATCCTGAGCACGATGCGCGAGACCGGCCGCGAGTTCGGCGAGGTGCTCCTCGAAGCGCAAAAGCTGGGTTATGCCGAGGCCGACCCCGGCTTCGATGTCGACGGCGTGGATGCCGCACACAAGCTGGCGATCCTGACCGCGCTGGCCTTCGGCTGCGAGGTCAACCTTCCCGGCGTCTACATCGAGGGCATCCGCGAGGTTTCCGCCCTGGACATCGCCTACGCCGGGGAGCTCGGCTATCGCATCAAGCTGCTGGGCATTGCCTCGCGCCGCGACGGCGGCGTCGAGCAGCGGGTTTACCCTTGCATGGTGGGCCAAGGCACGCCGATCGCCAACGTCGAGGGCGTGTTCAACGCGGTGGTTGCGGACGGCGACTTCGTCGGCACGATCCTGGCCGAGGGCCGGGGCGCCGGCGCCGGGCCGACCGCCTCGGCGGTGGTGGCCGATCTGATCGACATCGCCCGCGGCACCTCGTTGCCGACCTTTGCCGTGCCGGCCAGGGACTTGATCGCGATGCCGTCGCTGCCGATCGAGCGGCACGTCGGCTCCCATTACATTCGCCTGATGGTGGTGGACCGGCCCGGCGTGATCGCCGACGTCGCGGCGGCCTTGCGCGACGAGCACATCTCCGTGGAGGCCATGCTTCAGCGCGGCCGCGCGCCCGGCGAGGCGGTGCCGGTAGTGATCACCACGCACGAGACCCGGGAATCCGCCATGGCCAATGCCCTGGCGCGGATTGCCGAGCTCGATACGGTGCTGGAACCGCCGCGCCGCATCCGGATCGAAACCTTGTGAGCGGATCGACGCCGAAAAATCTTATCGAAAGCCTTGTGAACGGGCCGTGAGTTCGGCAAGGATTGGGGCATCGGGTTGGCGGCGCCGACAGACCAACGGGGCGGCTATGCGAAACGAAGGCGCGATGGACCGCAACCTGGCGCTGGAGTCGGTGCGGGTCACCGAGGCGGCCGCGCTGGCCGCTTCGCGCCTGATGGGCCGCGGCGACGAGCGGGCGGCCGATCAGGCGGCGGTGAACGCCATGCGCGAGGCGCTCAACGGGCTGTCCATATTGGGCACCGTGGTGATCGGCGAAGGCGAACGTGACCAAGCGCCGATGCTCTACATCGGCGAGAAGGTCGGCGCCGGCGGGCCGCACATCGACATCGCCCTCGATCCGCTCGAGGGCACGACGATCACCGCCAAGGGCGGGCAGAACGCGCTGGCCGTCGTCGCCATGGCCGAGGAGGGCGGCTTCCTGAATGCCCCGGATACCTACATGGACAAGATCGCCGTCGGTGGCGGCCTGCCCGAGGATCTGGTCGACCTGGACGAAGATCCGGCGGTCAATCTGGCCAACCTGGCCAAGGCCAAGGACGTCGATGTCGCCGATCTGGTCGTTTGCATCCTCGACCGGCCGCGTCATGCCGAGCTGATCGCCAAGGTCCGCGCGGCGGGCGCGCGCATCATGCTGATTGGCGACGGCGACGTCTCGGGCGTCATCGCCACCAGTCGGCCGGACAGCGGGGTCGATGTCTACATGGGTGTCGGCGGCGCACCCGAGGGGGTCCTGGCGGCGGCGGCGCTGCGCTGCATCGGCGGGCAGTTCCAGGGCCGCCTGGTGTTCCGCAACGACGACGAACGCGCCCGCGGCCGGCGCTGGGGCATCACCGACTTCGACCGCAAGTACAGCCTGCACGAGCTGGCCGGCGGCGATGTCATGTTCGCGGCGACCGGGGTGACCGACGGCAGCATGCTCAAGGGCGTGCGCCGCTTCCACCGCGGCGCCACGACGCAGTCGATGGTGATGCGCTCCAAGTCGGGAACCGTGCGGCTCATCGAGGCGCAGCACGACTTCAAGCGCAAGACCTGGTACGACAGCCTGGGCGTCTAGCGGTCGGGCGCGAGCGGGGGCCTTTGGATTCGATGCAGCCGGCCGAAGTCGGGCGCGCCGCGCGCGCCTGTTTCCTGGGCGTCGAGCGGTCGCTCGTCGGCAAACGCTGGGAGGAGCGGCTGAGCGATGCCCGCCTGGGCCTCGCGCTCGCCCAGCGCCTGGACCTGCCGGAGGTCGTCGGCCGGGTGCTCGCCGCGCGCGGCGTCGGCTTGGAGGCGGCGGCCCGTTTCCTCGATCCCACGCTGCGCGAGGCCCTGCCCGACCCCGCGCGGCTCAAGGACATGGACGCCGCGGTCGAGCGCCTGCTCCGCGCGATTGCGGCCGGCGAGACGGTCGCCGTATGGGGCGACTACGACGTCGACGGGGCGAGCGCGGCGGCCGTGCTCGTGCGGTTCCTGCGCGCCGTGGGGTCGGAACCCCGGATCTACATCCCGGACCGCATCGCCGAGGGCTACGGCCCCAATGCGCCGGCGCTTCTGCGCCTGAACCGTGACGGCGTGGCCCTGGTCGTCACCGTGGACTGCGGGGTGGTCGCCTTCGCGCCGCTCGAGGCCGCGGCAAAGGCCGGACTCGATGTCATCGTGGTCGACCACCACACGGCCGAACCGCGCCTGCCGCCGGCGGTTGCGGTGGTCGATCCGAACCGCCTGGACGAACCGCGGGTCGCGGACGATCCTGCCGGGCTGGGCCATCTCGCCGCCGTGGGCGTGACCTTCCTGCTGGTGGTCGCGCTCAACCGGGCGCTGCGCGTGTCCGGCTGGTACGAGCGCACCGGCCGCCGGCCGCCGGACCTCATGGGCTGGCTGGACCTGGTGGCCTTGGGCACGGTCTGCGACGTGGTGCCCTTGACCGGCCTCAACCGCGCCCTGGTCGCCCAGGGCCTGAAGGTCCTGGCGCGGCGCGGCAATCCGGGCCTGGCCGCGCTCGGCGACGTGGCCCGGCTCGACGAGCGACCGGACGGCTACCACCTCGGCTTCGTCCTGGGCCCGCGGGTCAACGCCGGCGGGCGGGTCGGCGAGGCGGGACTGGGCGTGCGGCTGCTGGCCACCGAGAACCCGGCCGAGGCGGCACAGATCGCCCGGCGACTCGATGGCTTCAACACCGCGCGGCGGGCGATCGAAGCGGCCGTCCTCGTCCAGGCGATCGCGCAGGTCGAAGCGGCCGGGCGGGCGCCGGGCGGCCTGGTCTTCGCCGCCGCGGAGGCCTGGCACCCGGGCGTCATCGGCATCGTGGCCGGCCGCCTCAAGGACCGCTACAACCTGCCGGCGCTCGTCGTCGCGGTCGATGCCGCGACCGGCGAGGGCCGGGGCTCGGCCCGGTCGGTGCCCGGGGTCGATCTGGGCGCCGCGGTGATTGCCGCCCGCCAGGCGGGCCTGCTGCTGAGCGGCGGCGGGCACCCCATGGCCGCCGGGCTGACCGTGCCGGCCGAGCGGATCGCGGAGCTGCGCGACTTCTTGGATGCGCGCCTCGGCGCGGTGCTCGAGGCGATCCGGTTCCGCCCGTCGCTCGGCCTCGACGGCGCGCTGCAGCCCTCGGGCGCGACCGCGGAGCTGGTCCGCCAGCTCGAGCGTTGCGGTCCCTTCGGCACCGGCAACGCCCAGCCCCGCTTCGCGGTTCCCGCCGCCCGGGTGGCCAGGGCCGACGTGGTCGGCGAGGGCCACGTGCGCTGTATCCTGGCCGGCGCCGACGGCGCCCGCCTCAAGGGCATCGCGTTCCGCGCGCTCGACGGCGCGCTGGGCCGGGCGCTGCTCGACACCGGCGGCCGGCCGGTCCACCTGGCCGGCAAGCTGCGTCTGGATAGCTGGGCCGGGCCCGATGCCGTGCAGTTCATTATCGAAGACGCCGCCCCGGTCTCAAGTTAGACTTGCGGACATGCACCGGTCACCTCTGCGGCTTGCGCGCGGGCGGCGCGGCGGTCCCGTTCTGTTCGGCGCCCTGTGCTGCGCCCTGTTCGCATGGCCCGGAGGCGGCCCAAGCGCCCAGGACCAGCCGGTCGACCTGGAACTGGTCCTGGCGGTCGATTCCTCCTCCAGCGTCTCGGCCGAGGAATTCGATCTGCAGATGCGCGGCCTGTCGGAGGCCTTCCGCAACCCCAAGGTGATCGCGGCGCTGCGCGCCTCCGGCGACCTCGGGATCGCGGTCTCGGTGATCCAATGGTCGGACAACCGCAAGCAGCTCGTGGCCGTCGACTGGATGCGGGTGCGCGACGAAGCGACGGCGCAGCGCTTCGCCGAGGCGGTCGGCAACGCGCCGCGGTTTCTGGTCGGCGGCTCGACGGCGATCGCCGGGGCGCTCCGGTTCGCCGTCCGCCAGTTCGAGACCAACGGCTTCGCGGGCCGGCGCAGGGTGATCGACGTCTCCGGCGACGGCCGGGCCAACCAGGGCGCCCCGCCCGGCAAAATTCGCGATCTCGCGGTCGGCCGGGGGATCACGATCAACGGCCTGGCGATCCTCAACGAGGACCCGATGGTCGACGGCTACTACTTCGCCAACGTGATCGGCGGCACCGGGTCTTTCGTGATGACGGCGAAGGATTACCGGGCCTTCGCGCTGGCCATCCTGGCCAAGCTGATCAAGGAGATCGCCGGGGTGCCGATCGCCGCCCGGCCGCCGCGGTCCGGCACGACCCTCGCCGAGGCAGCCGCCGGCACCGGCGCGCGCCGCGACCCCGCGCGGGCTTATCGGGGAACTCGAAGCGGAAGTTTTGCCGCTTCGGCACCTAAGACCTTGAGTTACTTGGTGACCCCAACGGGATTCGAACCCGTGTTGCCGCCTTGAAAGAGCGGAGTCCTAGGCCTCTAGACGATGGGGTCGCCGGGCCGAAGGGATGTACCGGCATAATCGCCCGAATTCAAGCCCCGCGCCGGCCGCGAACGCCCGCCCCTCGCCGGCTTCGGGAGGGAGGTCCGCGCATCCGGCACGCGCCTTGGCGCCGGGCATCCGCGGAAGGGCGGCCGCGTTCCGGCGTAGCGTCGGAACGCCGGGGCTGCCGGATAGCGCCGCAAACAGCCGTATTACAACGTAAAGGAACGTACACTTAGGCGTGTACAAACGCACTAATCGTGCTACTATGCCAAATACAAGAATGGATTTTCGTCGAGGGAAACCCGAGGGAGAGGCGGGTTTCTTATCCGGGCGCCTCCTACGGGTTTCCGCGACACGGAAACGACAGGGCGGCTCAAAGCAAAAAGCGCATCCTTATTTAACAGCGGTCTTTCGTGCGGCAACCCGCACGAAAGCGGTCCGGCCGCGTGCGACCACACCCGGCCGGACCTAACCACTACCACCGGCCCGTCGAGGGGGCCAGCGGCCATGGCCACGTCCCTTCATACCACATCGCCGCCGACCTCCCAAGCGGGCCAAGCAAGGGAGGAATCAGCTATGAGAAAATTTGGGACAGTCATTGCCGTTGTAGGGGCGGCAACGAGCATCGCCCTGGCCCTCGCGGCCGGGCCTGCAAGCGCCCAAAAGATTCAAAATTGCACGAATACTGGAGATGTAGGCTGCAACATTATAAAAGGTGCGGCGCTGCAGAGTGATCACGGGCTCGCCGACTTCACCGAGTTGATGTTCTGCGGAGTCGAGTTGGACCAGTTTGTCGAGCCGTGGACTTTGCACGTGAGCGCTACGGCGGG